>JBBSAV010000010.1:0-42970 GCA_038251965.1 Candidatus Limnocylindrales bacterium | reverse complement strand
CCCTCTCGCTGCGAGCGCAGCACGAATGCCAACGCCACACCAGCTACGGCCAGGGCCACCATGGCCAGCAGGACCGCGAATCCATCCATCCGTCGATCGTAGCAGCGAGCGCAGGTGCCGTCGGGCCTGCCGGTGCTATCCTCGTGGCCGGTTCCCACATCCATGCGCCGAGGAGATCACGTGGCCAAGCGGGCACGCGCCAGCCGCTCTGCTCACCGACCAGGTGGGCAGGGCCCAACTCGTACCAAGCAGACGGTCGACCCCTCGTCACCGGCTGTCGATGACACCCCTGGGGGCGTAGCGGATGCGGCCTACGACCTCACCGGCGAGGCCATCGAGGCCCAGTACGAAGAGGTACCGCTCGGAGGCACCGCCGTGGCGGCACCGCCGCGCCGGACACGGCAGGATCGTCGGCGTGCCAAGAGTCGACCTGATGACTTGGCGGCGCGTGCGTCGGCTGAGGATGTGTGGGTGCGTGAAGACCTGCGCCGGATCGGCATCGTCTCGGTCATCCTGGTGGCCGGACTGGCGATCGCTTGGGTGCTATTCGTCCCGCTGGACCTGTTGGGCCTGTACTAGCCCCTCGCCGGTAGGTCAGTCAGCCCTAGCCGCGCGGCTTGGACAGTGTGCCCCTCGAGCGCAGCCAACCCCAGACCGCGAGCACCACGATGGCGCCGATCGTGGAGCCGATCAGTCCGGTCGGGTGGATAGCGAAGCCGTCACCGCCAAAGATGCCTTCGCCGCCGACCAGGTTGCCGATGGCGCCGCCCACGAACGAGCCGATGATGCCGGCCACGAAGAGTTCCCAGTTCTCGAAGCCCTTGCCCTTGCCCACCACGAGGTTGGCGATGAAGCCCGCCACCAGCGGGATGACGACCAGTGCGAGGATGAAGAACACGTTGAACTCCCGATTCGGTTGAAGGGTAAGGCGTCAGAGTCTACGGCCTTGAGAGGCCCCGCGTACCGACTTGATGATGTCGGGGGACAGCGACCTTGTCCATCAAGGGGACAGCGATCCTGTGACGTCGGTCCCCTCGCAGCGTCACGCCTCCAGGCATGGTCGGCGTTGAGGGATGGTCGGCCGCAGGCTTGGTGCCGGGGAGCCCGAGATGGGGAACCAGCGCACCCCGTCGCCAAAGCATCACCTGCGACCCGCCCCATGGGTGAGCCAGCGGAGCCGCGGACCGCTGCGGCCCACCGAGCCGTCATTTCACCCACCCGGTGGGTAGGACAACTGATGCTCCGTCATTTCACCCACCCGACGGGTAGAACGACCGATGCGCCATCGTTTCACCCACCCGATGGGTGAGATAGCGGAGCGACCGTTGAGGCTCCGTCCGATGACCCGCCCCACGGGTCGGTCCGTGCGCCCACAGGGGGGTCGCCGCCGCCTCAGGCCGAGTGCCACCGGGGTCGGTCGCTGCCTCCTCGGGCGTCCGTCCTCTGGCTACCGGGCGATCGATGGCTGAGGATGGGTGAGGACGGTGACGTGCCACAACGCCGGGCCGTCCAGGCTGATGTTCTCGCTCCTGTCCATGGATACGAGCATGACGAAGTCGCTGTCCTGTCAGCTGTGACGTTGTCGCTGTCCCCCGACACCGGACCAGGACAGATGATTGACGTTACCTTCACGGCGCGGCCATACTGACCCACTGATGGTCGCTACAGACTCGCGACCAGTCTGAGCGTGGACCGCTCTTTCTGGCTCTCCATCCTGCTGTTGGCGTTATCGCTGGCGTTCGTGCTCAGCGGTCGAGCCATCCTCGAAGCGGCCGACGGATTCCACGGCGAGGCGCTCTTGGCCGAGATCGATGAGCTCGAAGGTCGGCCATCGAGCGTCGCGCTGGCGGATCGCGTGACCGAGGCTGCCGGTTGCATCCGTGGGTTCCGCCCCGAAGTGCGGTCATGCTGGTACGTCTGGGCCGAGCCGTCACGGCCCGACTACCTGCGGGTGGTCGCCCAGCGCGTCCGCGACGACGGCGTCGGCGAAGCCATCCGCTGGACCGTGGTGGCGCTCCCGTTCTGGCTGCTCGCGGGCATCAGCGCCTGGAAGGCGACACGCCCCAAGCGGGCATACCGACCGCCAGCGGTCACGCCGAGCAGCCTCGAGGAGCGGCCACCGCGCAGCCTGAGCTCGTAACGGACCGCAGGGATCCGTGGGACGTGCTGGCCCTAAACCCGGATCCACCGATTCGCTGCCGCTGGGCGGGCTGAGCGATCCGCTCCTCCCGGAGCGCGTATCTGGGATACCTGACGCCGACATCGGTGTCCGGGATGGGTCACGGAGGCGACATCGAGTAGCCGCGGAGGGGTCGTCGGAGGAGTCGGGGCGGTGACGAGCATGCAGCGGCGCGGTCCTCGTGGCGGCGGGTCGTGAGGGCCGGGTCAGGCCACGATGGGGATCGCTCGCAGGCGCGCGAGCCAGGCCAGGAACCGCTCCGCCCAGGGCCACCGGGCCGTACTTGAGCACGGTGACCAGATCGGTGGCCTCCGCGGTAGTGAAGTTGCCGCTGATCTGGGCCTCCCCACCGAAGTGCGTGGCGTTGATGGTGGGGGCCGACTGCACGATACCGTCGAGGACGATGGCGAACTGGCCGCCGTAATGGTCCGCGGCGTACTGGTCGAAGAGGCTGGCGCCGGTGGGCGTGAGGGCGAGGCCCGGGATGACGGCCGAGATGCGGTCCTGGCCTTGGGTGACGACGACCGGCCCTGCCACTCCGGTGGCGTTGACGCGGTTCTCGATGATGGTGCGGGTCTGCTCAAGGATCTCGGGCGTGACGGCTTGGTCTTCCGTGGCGACCAGCTGGTACGTCGCGCATGTCCCGTCCCTGGGCGACTGGTCTGCTCCTTCCGGCAACAACGCCTCGATCGGCTGGCACCCTGACAGGCTCGCTGCCACCATCCCGAGGGCCAGGGCGGGAGCGATCCGGCGCATGTCTTGTTCCTTGTTGCGGTTGCTTCCATCCTCCCGCGCCTCGGCCAGGGGTCAAGGGTCGAACTGACCACCGTCCAGCAGCGCGTCCGGGTTGTCGCCCACCGCCACCTGCCGCGCCACACGCTCACCATCGGGCGTGGCCCCAATGAGGGGTTGCCGTCCTCGTTGACGTACTCCTCGAACAGGCCAGCCTCGGAGAGCATGCCGAGGATGGCATCCGTCTCGGCGTCGTGGTCGGTCCCTGGGTGGAGGACGGCGGCGGGCACCTCACGATCCCTTCATGTTCGTGATGCCAATGTCCGGCTCCGAACACCGGGATCCGCGTCGGCTTCCCGACGCACCGGCAGCAGATGGAGAACCACCATGAAGAAGCGTTTGATGATGGCACTCGCAACCGGGGCGCTCGTGGCAGCGATGGCGCCGGGGGTGGTCGCTGCCAAGACGGCGCAAGACTCGTCCACATCAGAGCATCCGTTAGAGCATCCGTTCGTCGGGGCATGGGTGATCCATCCGTTCCCGAACGACCCGAGCTCGGAGGACCTCGTCATCATCAACCCCGGCGGCACCGTGCTGGACTACGACAGCCAGAGCGGGACCGGCGTGGGTGCCTGGACCTCGACCGGGGACCGGACCGCTGACCTAAGCTTCGACCAGCTGGTCACCGCCCCAGACGGCAGTCTCGTGGGCCTCACGGTCGTCCGCGCCAGTGTGGAGGTCGCCAAGGATGGTCAGTCATTCACGGGCACCTGGACGCTCGAGTTCCCGCCGGCGGCCGCGGAGATGTCCGGCGTGCCGGCGGGCGAGCTCGGTCCCGGTGACGTGACAGGCGAGCGCATAGCGGTCGAGTCTCCCGGACCGACGGTCGGGCCGATGCCAGGCGCATCGAACGAGGCGCCGCCTTCCCCCGAGGCGTCACCAGCCAGCTAGACCGTCGCCGTCCGGGGATGGAACCGGCTCCAACGGCCACATCTGAGGCCCGTCCCGCGAGGGGCGGGCCTCAGACTCGTGTCGGAGATGACTCGCGGCGCGGTTCACGGCATGACATCGGGCGGCAGCATGGCCCTGAACCACCTCCGCGCCGCGGCATGTCCGGAGGGTCGGGTCCGCGCCAGATCGGCGAGACACCAAGGCCACGGCGGATGACTGCCGGGGCCTTACGCCGTACCGCATAATGGCGCCAAGGAGGGTCTCGAACCATGGAACCGCAGACAGGATGCCTGCCGCTTGTCATCGTCCTGATGGTGCTCATGCTACTGGTCCCGGTCTCGGCGACCGTGAGCGGTCCCACCGAGCCGCAGGTCTCACCCATCGTGATCGAGGTGCCCTCGGCATCGCCCTCGCCCTGAGACGCTGCCCATACCTGCACTAGCCCAGCACTAGCCCGAGATACCGTGGCGCCCACTAGTCTCGATGGATGAAGCCGCCAGATCCGCTCGTCATCGCCTGGCAGGGCCGCCGACTCCGTGTCCGCCATGATGACCCACGCCTCGGTCCCTACACCCAGGCCGGCCAGGTCATCCGTGCCGCCGTCGAGCTGGTGTCCGACGTGGATGGCCTGCGCCTCGTGCTGGCGTCGACCTTGGGTGACCGCTATCGGGTGAAAGTCGAAGATGATGGCAGCGTGGTCGGGCTGTGGCGGCGCTGAGGGCTACCGCCGCTTGCGGCTCCCCTGCTCTCTCGCTTCAGCGATCGCGTCCATGCGTTCCTTGATCCGTGCTTCCCAGCCCTGGTCCGACGGCTCGTAGTAGCGCCGGCCTACCAGCTGGTCCGGCAGGTACTGCTGGTCCACGTCCGCGTTCTCGTAGTCGTGCGGAAGCTTGTAGCCGACGCCGATGCCGTGGCTACGCATGCCCCTGTGCGGCGCATTCTGCAGGTGCTTGGGCACTGGCAGCGAGCCGTGCTGGCGCACATCCTCCATCGCCTTCCAATAGGCCTGGCCGCTGCGGTTCGACTTCACTGCTACCGCGAGTGCAACTGTGGCCTGCGCGAGCGCATATTGCGCCTCCGGCAGTCCCACCCAGTCGAGCGCCTGGGCGGCTGCCACTGCGAGCTGCAATCCACGCGGGTCGGCGTTGCCCACGTCCTCACTGGCGGAGATGATGAGCCGACGCGCGATGAACTTGGGGTCTTCTCCGGCGGCCACCATCGTCGCCAACCAGTAGAGCGCCGCGTCAGGGTCGTTGCCGCGGATGGCCTTGATGAAGGCTGACACGGTGCCGAAATGGCCGTCGCCGGCGCGGTCGTAGGCCAGCACGCGTTGCTGGGCCGCGGTCTCGATGTCGGCCAATGTCGGCCGCACCGACCCATCGCCCTCACCATCCTCGACGCCAGCCATGGCGACTGCCGATTCGAGGATGTTCAGCACGGCACGGGCATCACCGGCACTGATGGCGATGAGATGCTCGCGAGCGTCATCGGCCAGCTCGACACGGCCGGCGTAGCCGCGTTCGTCCCGCAGCGCCCGATCGAGCACCCGACCCAAGTCCTCGTCCTCGAGCAGCTCCAGTCGGAACACGCGCAATCGCGAGAGCAGCGCCGAGTTGACCTCGAAGTAGGGGTTCTCCGTGGTGGCGCCGATGAGCGTGACCACACCCTCCTCCACGTGTGGCAGCAGGGCGTCCTGTTGGGCCTTGTTGAAGCGATGCATCTCGTCGATGAAGAGCACGGTCGAACCACCACCGCGTTCGGCCCATCCACGAGCCTGGGCCACCACACTACGAACGTCCTTGACACCGCTGGACGTGGCGGAGAGCACCTCCATGGGCGCCTCGACCGCCTCCGCCAGCAGGCGGGCGAGCGTGGTCTTGCCCACGCCCGGCGGCCCCCACAACACCATCGAAACCAGGCGCCCGTGTTCGAGCATGCGCCGCAACGCGCCGCGCTCCCCGATGAGCTGTTCCTGCCCCGCCACCTCCGCCAGCATCAGTGGGCGCATGCGAGCAGCAAGGGGCATGTGCCCGATCTCGGCCACGACGGGCAGCGTCTCAGGCCGGGCAGCGCCCAAGGGGTCACGCGGTGCGGGAGCCATGTGCCCCAAGTCTAGTGCGCCCCTCACCGGTGGCGGCTACCATTTGGGGCCCAAAGTCGAACATCGCCGTCCCGCCACGCTTCACTCATCGAGGAGACCTCCGTGCCGTCGCAAAACCTCCGGATCCCCGGACCAACGCCGTTGCCTGACGCCGTCCGAGAGGCCGGTTCGCGCCAGATGGTGGGTCACCGCGGCCCCGAGTTCCAGGAGTTGGTGCTGCGCGTCAGCGAAGGTATGCGTCCTGCCTTCGGGACCAGCAACGAGGTGCTGATCCTGACCTCGTCCGGTACCGGTGGCCTGGAAGCGGCCGTCGTCAGCTTCCTCTCCCCGGGTGATCGGGTGCTTTGCGTAAGCATCGGCAACTTCGGCGAGCGCTTCGGCAAGATCGCCAAGGCCTACGGGGCCCAGGTGAGCATGCTCGAGTTCGAATGGGGACAGGCAGCCGATCCGGCCGCGGTCCGCGACGCCATCAAGGGCATGACGGCCGATGGCGGAGGCCCCAAGGCCGTGCTGGTGACCTACAACGAGACTTCGACCGGTGTGACCAACCCGCTGGCCGAGCTGGCCGCCGCCATCCGCGCGGAGGCGCCCGACACGCTCATCCTCGTCGACGGCGTCAGCGCGGTCGGGGCAGTACCCCTCCAGATGGATGATTGGGACCTCGATGTCGTCGTCACCGGCGCGCAGAAGGCCTGGATGATCCCACCCGGTCTGGCCATGGTCGCGGCCGGGCCACGTGCCTGGAGTGCCGCCGAGAGCGCGACCATGCCGCGCTTCTACTTCGACCTCGCCAAGCATCGCGAGGTCTTGGCAAAAGGCCAGACCCCGTGGACGCCCGCGGTCGGGATCTTCTTCCAGCTCGAGGCAGCCCTGGAGCTGATCGAGGCCGAGGGCTGGGAGGCCATCTACCGGCGCCACACCGCCTGTGGTGCGGCCTCGCGTGCCGGGCTCGCGGCCATGGGTTTCGGGCTCTATGCCGACCAGGCCTTCGCCTCCGACACCGTCACCGCCGCCCTGGTCCCAGACGGCGTGGACTGGTCCGCCTTCAACGGGGAACTGCATGGGCGAGGTCTCGTCCTCGCCGGCGGGCAGGGCAAGATGAAGGGTAAGATCTTCCGCATCGGCCACCTTGGCGACGTGAGCGTGGACGACATCGTGGACGCTCTCAAGACCATCGAGGAAGGAGCCGCCGCGGTGGGCCTGAAGGTGGACCGCGACGCCGGCCCGGAAGCTGCCCGCAAGGCAGCCGGGGAGGTCTGAGCATGCGTGTGCTGGTGGCTGAAAAGCTGGCGCCTGAGGGCGTCGCCCTGCTCAAGGATGAGCACGATGTCGATGTCCGGGTGGGGTTGTCGCGCGATGAGTTCCTGGCGGCGTTGCCCGAATACGACGCGCTCCTGGTGCGTAGTGGCGTCAAGGTCGACGCCGAAGCGATCGCGGCAGGCACCCGGCTGGTGGTCATCGGCCGTGCCGGGGTCGGCGTCGACAACATCGACATCCCGGCCGCCACGGCCGCCGGCATCACCGTCGTCAACGCCCCCACGGGCAACACCATCGCGGCCGCCGAGCACACCCTGGCGTTGCTTTTCGCGCTTGCGCGCCACATCCCCGCAGCCGACGCATCCATGCACGCTGGTGCCTGGAACCGCTCCGCGTTCATGGGCCACGAGTTGGTCGACAAGACGCTCGGAGTCATCGGCCTGGGCAAGATCGGCATGGCGGTAGCCGACCGCGCTCGTGCCCTCGGCATGCAGGTCGTGGGGTTCGATCCCTATGTGACCCCCGAAGCCGCCAAGCTCCATGGCATCACGCTGCTGTCGGTCGCGGAGATCCTCAAGACCGCCGATGCGGTCACCGTCCACGTACCCAAGACCAAGGACACGGCCAACCTCATCTCGACCGTCGAGTTGGCCTCCATGAAGCCAGACGCCTTCATCATCAACGTCGCCCGCGGCGGCGTCGTCGATGAAGCTGCTCTGGCCGGCGCGCTCGAGGCGGGCACCATCGCCGGTGCGGCGGTCGATGTCTACTCCAGCGAGCCACCGGCGGAGGACAACCCCCTCCGAAGCGCGCCCAACATCATCCTCACGCCGCACCTGGGTGCCTCCACCGAGGAGGCCCAGACGCGCGTGGCGGTCGAAGCCGCCGAACAGGTGCGCGATGTGCTTGCCGGCCGATCCGCGCGCTATGCGGTGAATGCGCCGATGCTGACACCGGAGACGGCCGACGCCCTGGCGCCGTACCTGCCACTGGCGCGCACGCTGGGCCAGTTCTACGCGCAGTTCGCCAGCGACTTCTCCGGCCTGACCCTGGAGGTCGCCGGCGAGCTCAGCGAGCACGACTCGGCGCCACTCGCCGCAGCCGCGCTCGGTGGCATCCTCGAGCAGCACACCGAGGAGCGGGTCAACGTCATCAACGCGTCGGCACTGGCCAAGGCACGCGGCATCACGTTGTCCGTGCACAAGCGCCCTGATGCGGGTCGCTACTCGTCACTGCTCACGCTTTCGGGCGAGCGGTCGGTGGCTGGCACGGTGGCATCGGGTGAATCGCGACTGGTGGCCCTCGATGGCTACGAGGTCGACCTCGCGCCCGCCGCCAACATGCTGGTCTCGCGCCATCAGGATCGGCCGGGCGCCATCGGCCTGGTCGGTGGAGCCATGGGCGAAGCGGATATCAACATCAGCAACATGCACCTGGGCCGGTCGGACAAACGCTCCATCGCCTTCATGATCCTGGCCCTTGACGAACCGGTACCCGAGGAGGTGGCCCAACAGGTCCGCTCCTTCGACGGCATGCTCGACGTGTGGCTCATCGGCCTCGATCTGCCCGCGTGACGCCGCCGACGGTCCTCGCGCTCGTCCGCCACGGCGAGTCGGAGTGGATCGCCGAGGGTCGCTTCCAGGGTCGGGGTGACCCGGCCTTGTCGGAGTGGGGGCTTCGACAGGCGACTGCCGTCGGCGCGCGTCTGGCCGCACCTGCACAGATGCCATCACTCCCGCTCCCCGATGGTCCTCCCCTGGCCATCTGGCATTCACCACTGCGGAGAGCCGCCCAGACCGCCGAGGCGATCCATGCGGCCCGTGGGGCCGACGCGCCCTTGCGTCCACTCGACGCGCTCACCGAGCTGGCGCAGGGCGAGTGGGAGGGCCTGACGCACGCTGAGGTGCGTGCACGCTGGCCGGGCGAGCTGGCAGCCTGGCGTGACGACCCCGCGCACAACCATGCCCCTGGGGGCGAGTCAGTGGCGGATGCGCTCCTTCGCGCCCGTGAAGCGCACACCACCATCGTCGGCCGGGAGGCGGTAACTCCCGATGAGGGAGCGGGCCGGGAACCGGCGGAGCCGGTGCTTGGCTACGGTCGCACGTCCAAGAGCGGGGCCGGCCCGGGCTGGGCGATCATCGTGGCCCATGACGGCATCCTGCGGCTCCTCATGCTGGACCTGCTGGGCATCGGAAGCGAGCACTTCTGGTCGTTCCCACTGGCCCTGGCCTCGGTCAGCGTGCTCGACCTGAGCGCTGGCGTGGTGCGTCTGCGTGCCCACAACCTCGACGAGCACATCACGGCCCTCGGCCGACCCTGACGATGGGCCGACCCTGACGCGAGCGGTCACGACCGGCGGCGCCAGCGCAGTGAGAGCCGCAGCAGCGCCATCCTGACGCGGCCGTAGGCTCGTCGCAGAGCGCCCCGCCCTTCGCCCTCGACTCGTCGCCGTCCGTAGGCCGACTCGACGCGCGCCCCGGCCACCAGGTAGATGTCATCACGGACATCCGGGAGCGACTCCGACAACTGCTCGGCGTACTCAAGCTCCGTCTGCGCTGGGTGGGGTCCCCGGCCCAGTCGCGTAGCAAGGCTGACGATGCCCCGGTAGGCCACACTGCCATCAGGTTCCCCGAGCCGCCGGAAGCGGATGAACAGGATGCCGCCTACGAGCACCAGGAGAACGGCCAGCGATCCGCCCAGCAGCAGCGGACCGCCCACGCCACCGGCTGACCCAGGGCTCGTCTCCTCAGGCAGCATCGGTTCGGGAGTCTCCTCCGGCGCGAAGGTCTCGGCATCGTCAGGCTGCGAGCTCGGCACGACCACCTCCGGCTTCGGTGTTCGCACCGGGCCATCCGGAAGCGCGGTCGGTGTGATGCCGAACTCGTCACGGGGCGTGGGGTCGAAGCGGACCCAGCCGTAGCCCGGAAAGTACGCCTCCACCCAGTTGTGATACGCGGCCTGCTCGACCACCCAGACCCCGTCGACCCGTTCGCCGGGAAGATAGCCGGTGACGATGCGTGAAGGGATCCCCATGGCCCGAAGCAACATGGCCATGGTGGTGGCGTAGTGCTGACAAAAGCCGCGCTCGCTTCGCAGGACGCACTCAGGGATGGTCTCGTCGGCCCCGCACACGCCCCGCATGTCAGTCGTGTAGTCCATCTCGCGGAGGGTGCGCTGGACGTCCAGAGCGCGGTCGTAGGGGTCGTCGAACCGCCTTTCGATACGTTGGGCTTCGGCTGAGACGCCCTCGCCCTCAAGCGCCTGGTTGGCGCCTTGCAGGTAGCGGTCGGTCCAGGCAGGGTAGTCATCGCCTGCCGCGCGCAGCTCGTTCGCGGTCAGGCTGCGACCGTCAGGGCTGTAGTCTCGGACCCACGAATCGACCACGACGGAGTCACTCTCGGCCAGCGGCTCATCGAAGGTGAGGTCGCCGATACCGCCACCCTCATCGACCACCACTGCCTGCACGTCGCGAGAGACCACCCCGGCCTCCGCCAGCCGGAAGAGCGTGCCCGTAACCACTCCCTCGCCCTCGACGGTCAGGGTCGTGGTCGCCAGATGGTCCCCGCCTGCGCTCGCGAACTCCTGTATCGGCAGCGGTTCGCCGGCCGGGATGTCCAGCCCCTCGAGCTGGGTACGCTCCCATGCCTGGCCGTCGAACGAATCGTGCGCCGTACCCCACCAGTAGTTGCCGCGAAGCTGACCGTCCACCTCGGCTCGAAAGGCCACGCCGGACGGCTGTTGCCAGCGGTCTCCGACCGACCAGCGAGTGTCGATCGTGGCCGCGCGAGGCGCGGGTGCAGCCACACCCAGGAAGGCCAGCCAATCAGTTAGCTGCTCTCCGATGGACTCGACCGGCCGTTGCAGGTCACCCAAGTCGACCTCCTGGCGATCGAGCGTGGCCCAGGCAGTCATGGAGGTGGCGGCCAGCACCACGATCAGCACGAACAACGAGCCACTGCGCAAGAACAGCCGGCCCACCTCGCCGGTATCGGAGATGGAGCGTCGCGCCCACTGTCGTCGTTGCTCCAGGAACTGCAGCCGCAGGAGCAACAGCATCGCAAGCCCGGAGAACGCTGCCAGCAGCGGCAAGACCGGCAGCTGCACAGCCTCTGGCACGGCCGAACCGAGGGCGGTGTCCAGGAACAGCACCGCACCGATGGCCAACACCGCGGGCCCGGCCCGCTGGTACCGAAAGACGCTGAAGGCGCTGAATTGCGCGGTGGTCCAGCAGATAGCTCCAAGCAGCAGGTAGGTCGCCGTCGTTGGCGTGGCGCCGGGGTCCGCCAGGTACGCTGCGACCTCCGTGTCAAGGTGCAACCAGACCGCCGAGACTCGCGCCGAGATCTCGCTGATCGTGAGCGGTAGTGGCGAGCCCTCCCCCAGCAACAGGGCGCCAGTGGTCATCAGCATGACGAACGCCGCGACGGCGGCCCCCACGACGTGCGCACGAAGCAGTCCCAGGGGGCTGCTCGCCAGCAGGAACCCGATGAGCCCCGCCATCAGCGTCAGCAGCACCAGTCCGCCACCGGCCGACGGTCCTGTCCCGCCCAGCAACAGCGGTCGGGCGTCCGCGACCGAAAGGCCCAGTAGCGCCAGCAGGCCAAGCAACAGCGATAGACTCACCCAGCCCGGCTCCGGCCGTCGCAGTGGGCCCGGTCGTCGCAGCATGCCCGCCAGCCACTTCGATGACTTCATGTCGCCACCGTGGCCGGAGCGCTGCGAGCGCTGAGCAGCTGCTCTCCCAGTGGGACCCCGGGACGCAGCACATGGCTACGCACGTCGTACTCGGCCAGTCGCAGCAGCATCGACTGGAGCTCCCGGCTCGACCGCTCCTGCGCCGAACCGTCCGGCGGCTCCCGGCCGCTTGCCGCGCGACTTGCTACCAGGTGCTCGAGCGGGTCAACGATGCAGGCGATGGGCGCGACTCCGGCCGCACGCAAGGCCGCCAGCGGCCTCACCCAGGCCGGGTCCAGCGATGGGGTCAGCACCAGTGCCACGGTGCCCCGGCGCATGCGCACAGCACCCTCGCGCAGCATCTCCGCCAGTGGCGTTTCGCCTTCGGCCTGGGCTACCGCCAGCAGGCTCAGGATGCGGTGCTGTTGCCGCGCCCCACGATCGGTCGCGATGACCACGCGCCGCAAGCCGATCGCCTCCAGGCCCACACCGCGAGCGTCGCCCAGCGCTTGCGCAGCCAGGGCTGCGGCAGCACTCACGGCGGTCTCGATGGTGCTGGCGTCGCCTTCGCCGACATGGACTGCATGATCCAGGTCCAGGTAGAGCCACAGGTCAGCAGAGGGTTCCACATCGAACTCCTTGACCTGCAGCTCCTGGTGGCGGGCGCTGGAACGCCAATGGATGCGATTGAAGGCGTCGCCCGGCGTGTACGGACGCACCGAGGTCACCAACGGGGTCAGGTGCGGACCATGCTGCGCACGCGCCGATGCGCCTTCGATCGCCGCCGCCGGAAGCGTCCACCCGGGCAGCGGTTGGACCTCGGGATAGACGGTCAGGGCGGATCCCTGTCCGACCGAAGCGACAGACTCGAACAGGCCATAGGGGTCGCCGGTGCGGATGACCATGGGGTCGATGCGGTATTGCCCGCGCTCCGTCAGCGGCACTCGTGCTGCCCACGTGCGTGAGAGTCGCGGGCCTAGCGAGATGACCCGGCCGGGGATGGCCACGGGCAGCGTGGAAGGTGAGTGCGACTCCAGCCACGGCTTGGGCAAGCGCGCGGAGGACCGCAGCGTGTATGTGACCGTCAGCATCTCGCCCCTGGTGGCGTGCTGGCGGTCGAGCCAAGCGCCGGCTTCCAGGGCGTCCAACCCACGCCGCGCCAGCAGATATGCCAGCCCGACCACGATGAGCACGAGATACAGGAAGAAGTAGATCTCGACCGCGCCCGTGAGCAGCGCCATCACCACGAACGCGAGGATGACCGCGAGGAAACCCAGCTTGCGCAGCATGGCGATCCTCGTCCCTGTCGGCCCGGCCTACGCCCGGCGAACCCCATGCAGGTCCGCGACGGGGCGGGCTCCACCGATCGGCACCGTCGTCAGCAGCTCGTTCACGATGGCGTCGGGCTCGATGCCACGAATGGACGCTCCGGTCTTGAGGATGATGCGATGCGCCAGGGCCGCCTGCGCCAGTGTCTTGATGTCGTCGGGGATGACGTAGTCACGCCCGGTCAGTGCGGCATATGCCTGGCTGGCACGGTACAGCGCCAACGAGCCGCGCGGAGATGCACCCAGATAGGAATCGGGATGCGATCGCGTCGCACCCACCAGGCGCACGATGTAGTCCGAGATGGCCGGATCGACGTAGATCTCGCGGACGTCGTGCTGCATGCCCCGGACGTCCTCGCCGTTCGCCACCGGGGCGAGCCCGTCCACCGGATGCGCCCGCTTCTGCTCGTCGAGGATGAGCATCTCGTCCATGGGCGCGGGGTACCCCATCCGGAGTCGCAGCAGGAAGCGGTCCAATTGGGCCTCCGGCAGCGGAAACGTGCCCTCGTGCTCGATGGGGTTCTGCGTGGCGATGACCATGAACGGCTGTGGCAGCCGCCGCGTCGTGCCGTCGACCGTCAGGCTCCGCTCTTCCATCGCTTCAAGGAGCGAGGACTGGGTCTTGGGTGTGGCGCGGTTGATCTCGTCGGCAAGCACGATCTGGCTCACGACCGGACCCGGCCGAAACTCGAACTCCTGCGTCTTCTGGTTGTAGATGGACAAGCCCGTGACATCGGACGGCAGCAGGTCGGGTGTGAACTGGATGCGGCGGTACGTACAGTCAAGACTGCGCGCCAAGGCACGCGCCAGCATCGTCTTGCCCGTGCCGGGCACGTCCTCGATGAGCAGATGGCCTTCACACAGGAGCGCCACCAGGGCCAGGCGGACCTCACGATGCTTGCCCACGATGACACGCTCGATGTTGGCGGCGACACGCTCGCCGGACTCCTGGATCTTGGCCACGTGGTTCTGGTCCTCTTGTTCGACTGGAGAGGTCGTGATGGTGCGGGGCGGCCCTGAATCGTAGCGGACCCGGCCAGTACGGCACGCCGACCGCCCCCGTGACCATCGTGAACCATTGGCGTGGCGACCTCTGGGCTGGTAGCCTGCTGGGTGGGTCACCCGACCCCGAGCCTGCCCGCGGGAGAAGCCTCATCGCGTCATGACCGACCCCCTCCTCCAGTCGTTCTGCGAACGCTGTGGCATGCGCTACACCCTGACCGCACCTGACTCCAGCCCGCCGGAAGCCGGCAAGGCCAAGTTCGGGCTGTTCGGAAGGCGCCCTTCACCGCAGCCGACCGATACGGCAGCGACTGATGGCGCCATGCCTCCTGCGTCGATGGAGCGGTTCGCAGGCATCTTCCACTTCTGCCTCGACTGCCGGCAGTATGTCTGCCGGAAGTGCTGGAACCCTGAGACCGGTGGCTGTCTGAACTGTCGTCCTGTGGCGGGCAGCAGCCCGTCCACCTCGTCGGCCCAGCGCGACGTCTGGCCGGAGGATGACGTGGCGCGAGCCGCGACCTCTGCTGCCTCGCCGGCTGCGCCTGCTCCAAGGCCGGGATCGGCACCTGCCACCACATCCGAGTCGCCGGGCGAGCTTGACGAGTGGGGCCTACCGCGGCCACCCCGAGCGACGCCGCCCGCGGCGGAAGATGGATCCACGACCCTCTTCGAACAACAGGATGGTGAGGTCGATCCGTGGCGAGGGGTCGTGTTCTCAGGATCAGAAGCACCGCCCGATAGCGAAGCTGTCGAACGCGAGCCACCCGCGCCGACACCCAAACTCAGCGAACGATTGTCGGCCCGACCCACGGTGCCGACATGGGCCGACAGCGACCACAGCGATACGCCCGAAACCGACACGTCGGTCGTGCCGTCCGCGTGGTCTCAGCGTGAACTCCAGTCGGCGCCACAGCAGGACGAGGCGAGTGAGGATGAGGCTGAGTGGCCGTCGGTGGCTGATCGCCTGGGGCCTGACCGCGATACGGCCATCGACGCCAGCGCCTGGGCGCGTGCCAGCGCATCGGTCGTGGGCCAGCCGCGTCGAGCGCCGTCCGAAAGGACGACCTCCGAGCCCGAGCCGGAACCCACGCCCGAGCCGGAACCCACGCCCGAACCTGAGCCAGAACCCGAGCCCCCGCCCACGCCCGAGCCCGAACCGGAAACCGAGCCCGAGCCCACGCCGGAGCCTGAGCCGGAACCCACGCCCGAACCCGAGCCAGAACCCGAACCTGAGCCCACGCCCGAGCCGGAGCCAGAACCCGAGCCCGAGCCCGAACCCGAGCCCGAGCCCGAACCCACGCCTGCGCCCGAGCCGGAACCCGAGTCGGAGCCAGAACCCGAGCCCCCGCCCACGCCCGAGCCCGAGCCGACGCCAGTCACTCCCTTGCCGCCGTCACCGATCGCTCCGATCGCCCCGGAGCAGCTTCCGCCAAGCATCGAAGTCTGGAGCACCAAGTACGAACCCGGGCCCTTTGGTCAGCCCTATCGGGCGCCATCGTCTCCGCAGCCGCCGCCGGCCCAGCCTCCGCCTGCCCAGGCGCCGCCTCACCAGCCTCCGCCTGCTGCTGCGGTGCCGTTGCCGCAGCCACCACCTCCGCCCGCACCTATGCCGGTCAGGGACCCGCTTCCTCCCCCGCCGCAGCCAGCGCCGTCCTCGCCACCCGCTGAAGTGCAGCGGACATCTCTGCCTCTGCCGCCGCCACCGCCCGCCGCAGCGAGCCGCCCCAAGGCGGCACCAAAGCCCCCCAGCGGCGCCCATGCCTGTGCCAGCTGTGGCCTGCCACTCTCCGCCCGGGCGCGCTTCTGCCGGCGCTGTGGCGCACCGCAGGGATAGAGCGGGCCGGGCGCCTCAGCGTAGAGGATCCTAGAGGGATGGTCGCTCGTTACGCGCGCGATCTCGGTCTCGTCGCAGGCGAGCGAACGCCGCCCCATAGATGAGCGCCTGGAACACCAGGTTGAACCAGATCAACGAGATGAACACGCTGCCGACGATCCCCAGCGTCAACCACTGCCGCACCAGCAACGGCGCCACCAAGCCGAACAGTGAGGTGAACAGTCCGATCACGATGCCGACGATGACCGCCGGCCAGAGGGCCTGTCGGAGGCTGGGCCCGTTCGGTGGGACCACCACGTAGATCATCAGCACCGCCAGGAAGGCGATGCCCATGGCGCCGACCACGCCGATGGCGCCAGTCAACTGTACGATGTCGATAGCGCATGCGCCGTCCAGGACGGCGATCTGGAGCGATCTGAGTGCCATGCAGCGCGCGTCGAACCACTCGTTGAGGAAGGGCAGCGCGAAGATCACCAGCACCGCGAGGAGCAGGACGCCCAGCACCACCACCACGGCGACCACGCCGCGCAGTCGCGTCTGCACGAAGTCGCGGGTTCCGGGCCCGGGGAACATCCGCTGCATGGCACCCTGCAACGCGCCATAGAAGCCACTGGCACCCCACAAGAGGCCGAGCACGCCGATGATGGTGCCCGTGCGCCCGCTGTCGGCAAGTCCGTTGATGACCTCTTCGGCGACACTGCGGATCGGATCCAGTTGGTTCACCAGACCCTGGATGAGCTGTGCGCGGAGCTTCTGGTCCTCGACCAGCACACCCAGTAGGCTCACGAAGAGCAGCAAGGCCGGGACCAGCGTGAAGAAGCCGAAGTAGGCCAGCGCACCAGCGAGCATGCCGCCACCGCCACGGTCGTATGCCCGCATGACGTCCAAGACGCCTTGCACCGGAGGCATGCGCATGGCCGCTCGCTGAAGTGACTCGAGGCGACTGCGCCAACTCAGGATGGGGCGCTGCCGACGTGATGTGCCGTCCTGGTCCGGAGGCGCCTCGCCTCCGTCGCTCACGCTTCCAGGTCCTCGAAGAGCCCCGGCTGGATATCGGTCACTTTCACGCCCCGGCGGTTCTTGGGCCGCAGCATCGCTCGCACCTGCGCCCGTCTGACGTAGATGCTTCGCCCCGGCTGGATCGACTGCAGCTTGCCTGCATGTGCCCAGCGAGCGATGGTCGAGCGGCTGATGGGCACATTGGCGTCGGCGAAGATCCGAGCGGCCTCGGAGATGCTGATCCAGTCGGACGCGACGCGCGGCATGCTGCCCGGCCCTCTGCTAGTCGGCCTTGCTACTCGACGAAGACGCCGGGGGGCTGCTCGTCTTGGCATCGCTCGCAGAACCGGCCTGTTTGCCAGCGGTTTCGGGCTTGGCGCCCGACTCGGACTTGGCGTCATCGCCACTGCTCTTCGAGCCCCCGGACGAAGCATCGTCCCCGCTCGCCTTGGGCTTGGACTTTCTGGCCGATGCGGCAGCATCCTTCTTGGCCCAGCCACTGCCCTTGAAATGGATGGCGGGCGTTGAGAGCGCCTTGCGCATGAGGCCTCCGCAGGCTACACATGTCTCAGGGCCACTGCCGGCGATGCTGTGCATCACCTCGACCACCTGGCCGCACTGGGTGCACCGATAGTCATAGATGGGCATCGATCAACCTCGCAACAAGCGCATGCCGCACTTGGGACAGAAGAAGGCACTCTTGCCCACTTGAGCGTATTGGCAGTGGGGGCAGATCAGTCCGGTGCCTGAATCCGCCGGCAGCGGGCGCTCCAGGTCGACCAGTTCAGCCGCCCCCCGACTCCCGACGATGGCGACCAGGATGCCACTCAGGGAACGCGTGGCGTTACGCTCGGTGTCGCCGCGCACGCGTTTGCCACCCCAGCCGACGACGCCACGCACCATCTGGTCGCCGGTGACCTCGTCCCAATACGACGCCACCGCACCGACGATCCCGTTGTAGTCAGGGTAGCCCCCGGAGTCGACCTCACCCTCGAGCAAGCAGATGGCGATCGACTCGAAGGCAGGGTCGATGGCATCGAGCGTTTCGAGCACCATCAAGCCATGACGAGTCACCGGAGAACGATGATGGTGGGCATTGAGCCACTGTGACGCCTCGATGGTCCGCATCACCGCCGGGTTGGCGTCGGCAAACTGCGGGTCCAGCGGCTCGATCAGCTCGATCGGCGACTTGGCGAACTCCTGGAGCATCCTCGGCAGCGCGGACACCGATCCCTCACCAGGTGCGAAGCGGACGCCCTTGCTGCTGCGGGCGCGATAGGTCAGCTTGAGTTCGTAGTCCTCAGCGGGTGGCTCCTCGGTCAGGATGCCGGGGTCCGGCAATCCCAGGGACCTCGGCCCAGCCTCGGGTTGGTCCTTCTTGCGCCGGAGGAAGTCGAAGGTCACGGTCGGATACCTTGATCGATGGGAACGATGGTGCTTGGGCCCTCCAATCCTAGCGTCTCACCGGCGCCGAGGCGGCCTGGCCACCAGTGCAGCGATCCGATCAACGCCCAAGGTGCCCGCGGATGCGCGTGGCGAGGTCCTGCAGCTCGGCTTGGCGCGTACGCACGCCGTCAACGACTGCAGCCGGAGCCTTGCTGACGAAGGCAGCGTTTGCCAGCTTGGCGCTGGTCGCTGTCAGGAGCTGCTCGGTCTCCGCCAGCTCCTTCTCAAGACGGACACGGTCGCGCTCCCGATCCTGGGCGCCGACAGAGAGGCACGCCTCCGCTCCGGGGCTGACGACCACGAGCGCGGCCGTCCTCTCGGAAGCGTGCTCCGCATGCCCCACCGTCGGACGCACGCGCGCCAACTTGGCGACCACGTCCGCGATGGCGTCGAAGGCCTTGGTACGGTCGGCTTGCTCGAAGCGCAGCTCCGCATCCAACCAGGTCGCCGGTTCGATCCCAGCATCGGCGCGTGCGTTGCGCATCTGCGAGACCAGCTCGATGATGTCAGCCACCGCGGCTGCCTGGGACTCGTCAGCCGCCGACTGCAGGGCCTCGCTGGCGGGCCAGGCCGCCGTGATGAGCAGATCGCCATCATCGGGCCGGTGCGGCAGCCTGCCCCAAATCTCCTCGGTGATGTGCGGCATCACCGGGTGCAGCATACGCAGGTAGCGGTCCAGCACCCAAGCCAGCACCTGCCAGGTGGCGGCACGCGCCTCAGGGGCCACGTCCGCTCCCAGTCGGACCTTGGCCATCTCCAGGTACCAGTCGCAGTATTCCGACCAGATGGCCGTGTGCAGGATGCGCGTGGCCTCGGCGAACTGGAACCCCCCATAGGCGGCGTCGGCGTCACGAAGCGCAGCGTGGCAGCGGGACAGGATCCAGTGCTCGGCAGGACCCATGCGATCCGCCTCGGGCAGGATCAGAGCCATCTCCGCGGGCAACTCGGCCGGCTTGGCGCCGAGGACGAAGCGGGCGGCATTCCAGAGCTTGTTGGCGAAGTTGCGGGCACCATCGAGGCGCGACGGCCCCAGCCGTTGGTCGGCACCCGGAGCAGCCCCGTTGATGAGGGCGAAGCGCAGGGCGTCGGCGCCGATCTCATCCACGATCCCCAGCGGGTCGATGACGTTGCCCTTGGTCTTGGACATCTTCTTGCCGTAGGGGTCGCGGATGAGGCCGCTGAGGTAGACCACACGGAAGGGCTCCTGGTCGGTCAGCCACTCACCCAGCATCATCATGCGGGCGACCCAGAAGAAGATGATGTCGTGACCGGTCTCCATGACCTGCGTCGGGTAGTACGTCCGCAGGTCATGCGTGGCGTCGGGCCAACCCAGGGTGGAGAAGGGCCAGAGCCCGCTGGAGAACCAGGTATCGAAGGTGTCCTCGTCCTGCGCCAGCTCGAACGTGCGACACTCGACGCAGCGCCCGGGGCCGGTTTCCACATCCGACACCGTGACATGGCCATCGGGACAATACCAGGCCGGGATGCGGTGGCCCCACCACAGCTGCCGGCTGATGTTCCAGTCGTAGATGTTCTCCAGCCAGTCGAAGAAGACCTTCTCGAAGCGCTCAGGGACGAAGAGGGTGCGCCGCTCCCGAACCGCTCGCATGGCCCGCTCGGCCATGGGTTTGACATCGATGAACCACTGCGTCTTGAGCCGCGGCTCCACGATGTCATCACTGCGCTGGCAACGCCCGATGACCATCTCATGGTCCTTCGCCTCGACCAGGTCACCCATGGCCTCCAGATCCCGGAGGATGGCGGTCCGGCAGGCTTCACGCGTCAGACCTTCGTAGGGACCGGCAGCCGCATTCATGGTGGCCTCGTCGGTCATGACGTCGATGCGCGGCAGTCCATGGCGCTCACCGGTCTCGAAGTCGGTGTGGTCGTGGGCTGGCGTCACCTTCACGGCGCCCGTCCCGAAACCCCGCTCGACGAAATCATCGGCCACGATGGGCACGTCACGATCGATGAAGGGGATGCGCACCAGCCGGCCGACCAGGTGCCGGTAGCGCTCATCGTCCGGATGCACTGCCACGGCGGTGTCGCCCAGGATCGTTTCCGGGCGCGTGGTAGCCACCACGATGATCTCGTCACGACTGGGCTCCGCGCCCGCGGCGGCGCCTTCCGGCAGGAGGTGGTAGGCGACCGACCACAGCTTGCCCTCTTCGGGTGTGCCGATGACCTCCAGATCGGACACGCTGGTGCCGCAACCGGGACACCAGTTGACGAGCTTCTGGCCACGGTAGGCGAGGCCGTCCTCGTAGAGACGCTTGAAGGCCACGCGCACGGCCCGCGCCGAACCGTCGTCCATGGTGAAGCGCTCGCGACCCCAGTCGGCGGAGATCCCCAAGCGTCGTTGCTGGCCCATGATGACCGGCCGCGTCTCCTCCATGAAGCGCCACATCCGCTCCAGGTACTGCTCGCGGCCCAGTTCCTCCGGTGTGGTGCCTTCGTCGGCCAGCACACGTCGCAACACCCACTGGGCGGCGATCGAGGCGTGATCGACACCGGGCAGCCACAACGCGGGCCGCTGCTGCATGCGCGCGCGCCGGATCATGAGATCCTCGGTCGCGGAACGGGCTGCATGACCCAGGTGCAAGGCACCGGTGACGTTGGGCGGCGGCATGATGATGACGAACGGCTCCGCAGTGGGACGCGCACGCGAGCCGGCACCGTCGGGAGCGAAGACATCCGCGTCCAGCCAGCGTTGATAGACGGCCCGCTCCACCTGGGCCGGCTGATAGGCCTTCGCCATCGGTTCCGGTCTGGTCTCGCTCATGCCTGTCGGTCTCCTGCGGTGACATCAGTGACCTCGCCCGTCACATGGACGAACGAGGTCCGCGGTGCGTGTTGCGGTCGAGTCCCCTGTCGACGACCGCCGTGGTCATCGAGTCTAGCGCACGCTGCTATCGTGTCTGGTGCACGAGAGGACCCTGCGCATGTGTTCCGATCCTGACAGCCGGCCACCCATCGAGCCCACGCGAAGTGGGACCGCCATGGGTCACGACATCGGTCTCGTCGCTGCCGATGGTGATCGCTTCGCGGCCTTCCGGGCCGATGCCGGGACGCCCAGTGGCGTCGGTATCATCGTGCTCCCGGACTACCACGGGCTCACCGAGTTCTATCGGGAACTGGCGCTTCGCTTCGCCGAGGTGGGCGTGGACGCAGTCGCCATCGACTACTACGGCCGGACGGCGGAGCCCCCTCCGCGTCACGGATCGTTCGACTACCTGCACCATGCGCAGCGCACCACCTGGAATGGCCTGCGAGCAGACGTCGGTGCGGCAGCTTCGCACCTACGGTTGCGACGGCACGTCAAGAAGCTCTTCTCCATCGGGTTCTGTTTCGGTGGTCGTCTCTCGTTCCTCCTGGGCACGCGCCCGGAGCTATCGATGGCTGGCGTGATCGGCTTCTACGGCTGGCCGGTGGGCCCGTATATGAACGGCATGCCGGCGCCCGCGGACCTCAGCAGCGAGCTCCAGACGCCGTTGCTGGCGGTGTTCGGCGGAGCGGACACGAAGATCAGTGCTGACGACGTCGAGCGCTTCCGACGCTCATTGTCGGAGGCCTCGGTCCCGCATGACATCCACATCTACGCGGACGCCCCACACTCGTTCTTCGACCGCAGTCAGGCTGCGCACGCTGAGGCATCGGCTGCCGCCTGGACCGAGGTGCGGCGCTTCATCGGCGTCGTTGGCGGATAGCCGCCATCGGCTAAGCGCCTCCCATCGGCTAAGCGCCTCCCATCGGCTAAGCGCCGCCCGGCAGCTACGCGCCCTGTTCGGCGAGCTCGTCGTAGTTGGTCTCGTCGACGCCCTTATCAAGATGCGCCTTGGTCAACAGCAGCGGCGTGCGGCCCTCGCGGATGACCTCCTCGGTGATGATGCACTTGCGCACATCGGTGCGCTCGGGGATGTCATACATGACGTCCAGCAGCGACTCCTCGACGATCGAACGCAGCGCACGGGCGCCGGTCTTGCGCGCCAGCGCCTGCTCGGCCGCCGCCTCGATGGCGCCGTCAGTGAACACCAACTCCACCTTGTCCAGCTGCAGGAAGCGCTGGAACTGGCGAGTCACCGCGTTCTTGGGCTCGATCAGGACCCGCATCAGGTCATCCTTGGTGAGCGCCGAGAGCGTGACCGTGACCGGCAGGCGGCCCACGAACTCCGGGATGAGGCCGAACTTCAGCAGATCCTCCGGCATCAGCCGCTCCAGCACGCGAGCCCGCTCGACCCGGTCCACCTGCGACTGTGAGCCGAAGCCCATCGACTTGTGGCCGATGCGCTCCTCGACGATCCGCTCCAGCCCTTCGAAGGCACCGCCCAGGATGAAGAGCACGTTGGTGGTGTCGATCTGGATGAAATCCTGGTGGGGGTGCTTGCGACCGCCCTGTGGGGGCACGTTGGCGAGTGTGCCTTCGAGGATCTTGAGCAGGCCCTGCTGGACGCCCTCGCCGCTGACATCGCGCGTGATCGAGGGGTTGTCCGCCTTGCGCGCGATCTTGTCGATCTCATCGATGTAGACGATGCCCCGCTGGGCCTTCTCGACGTCGAAGTCAGCCGCCTGGATGAGCCGTAGCAGGATGTTCTCGACATCTTCACCGACGTATCCCGCCTCAGTCAGCGAGGTGGCATCCGCGATGCAGAAGGGCACATCCAGCACGCGTGCGAGCGTCTGTGCCAGCAGCGTCTTGCCCGAACCGGTGGGGCCCACCAGCAGCACGTTGGATTTCTGGAGCTCGACATCGTCGAGGAGGCCCGCGGCGGCGTTGACCCGCTTGTAGTGGTTGTAGACCGCCACCGAGAGCACGCGCTTGGCACGTTCCTGGCTGATGACGTACGAGTCGAGCGCGTCCTTGATCTGCCGAGGTTTGGGGATCTTCGCCGACTTGGACTTGCTGGCCACCTTGGGCGAGTCGAGCAACTCCTCTTCGATGATCTCCTGGCATAGGGTGATGCACTCGTCGCAGATATAGACGCCCTGCCCTGCGATGAGCTTACGAACCTGTTCCTGGCTCTTGCCACAGAAGCTGCAGCGATATGGGACCTTGGTGTCCTTGCCGGAGCTGCTGGCCACGGATGCGCTCTCCTTGCTCGACTAGCGCGAGGCTAGCCCTTCGACGACTTGTCCTTGGACTCACTGATGAGCGAGTCGCCACGTTCAGCGTATACCTCGTCGATGATGCCGTAGTCCTTGGCTTGCTCAGGCGACATGAAGTAGTCGCGTTCGGTGTCCTTGGCCACCTTCCTGGCCGTCTGGCCGGTGTGGCGCGCCAGGATCTCGTGCAGTCGCTTGTTGAGGTCTTCGAGCTCGCGCACCTGGATGAGGACATCCGGGGTGGAGCCACGGAAGCCGCCGGAACCCTGGTGGATCATGATGCGGCCGTTGGGCAGCGCGTAGCGCTTGCCCTTGGCGCCCGCGGCCAGCAGGACCGAGGCCATGGATGCGGCCATGCCGATGCAGATGGTGCTGACCGGCGCGCGCAGGTACTGCATGGTGTCGTAGATGGCCAGGCCGGACGTCACCACCCCACCGGGCGAGTTGATGTACAGGCTGATGTCGCGCTCGGGGTCCTCCGCCTCGAGGAACAGCAGCTGCGCGATGATGAGATTGGCCATGTGGTCGTCGATCTGATCACCGAGGAAGATGATGCGGTCCTTGAGCAGCCGGCTATAGATGTCGTAGGCGCGCTCGCCGCGGCTGGAGGACTCGATGACCATCGGCACGAGCATGGCCGTGCTTTGACGGGCAGCCTTCGCGGCCTGCGACGCGGTCGGGATGAGATGGCGCCGGGTCATGCCTCGACCTCCGCCTCCGCCTTGGCCTCGGCCTCCGCCTTGGCCTCGTCCGCTTCCTCGGTCAGCTCCTCGACCGCCTCAGCCACCGGATCGAGGTTCATCTCCTCGTCATCGTCATGGCGATGCCCGTGCTGATGCTGCACTGCCGCGAACTCAGGATGCGCTTCGATCCAACGGTCGGCCAGCATCTCCACCACCTGCGAGCGGCGCAGCTGGGAGCGGATGTAGTCGCGGCCCCGGTCGGAGTCGAGGTACGCCTTGATGGAGTCACCGGCGTTGGGGTCCGCGTTGGCACCATCGATCTCAGCCTGGATCCCTTCGTCGGCGACGACGACCTCCTCCTTGTCAGCGATGGCACCCAGGACCATCAGCACCTTCACGCGCTGCTCCGCGCCCTCGCGATACTCCTCACGCAGCGCAGCCTCGTCCTTCTCGGTCACGCGCAGGTAGTCGTCGTAGGCGATGCCCTGCTCGGAGACGCGCACTTTGAACTCATCGATCATCACGCCGACCTCGCGATCGACCAGGATGTCCGGCAGTGTCAGGCTGGCGTTGGCGGTGGCGTACTCGATGATGCGATCGATGAAAGCATGACGAGCGCGATCGAGCGCATTGACCTTCATGCGCTTCTCCAGACCCTCTCGCAGCGCCGCCACGTCATCAAAGGGGCCCACGACGCCGGCGAAATCGTCATCGAGCTCGGGCAGCTTGCGCTCCCGTAGCTCCAGCAGCGTGGTGGTGAACTCCACCTCCTGGCCCTGTAGCGACTCCTCGGCATAGTCATCCGGGAAGGTGACCGTGAACGTACGCTCATCGTCCTCGTCCATGCCGATGAGGTTGGCCTCGAAGCCGGGGACCATGCGCTCCTTGCCGATGACCAGCGGGAAGCGATCGGCCTGGGCGCCTTCCACGGCCTCGCCGTCGATGCGACCCTCGAAGCGGATGACCGCATAGTCGTCGTTCCGGGCGGGTCGCTCCTCGACCGGGACCAGCGATCCGTGCTGGTCGCGCAACTGCTCGATGACCTGGTCGATCTGGTCGTCATCGACCTCGCTGATCTCAGGTGTGAAGGGGTACTCGGTGTAATCACCCAGCTCGACCTGCGGCCGCACCGGCAGCGTCACCTGGTAGACGGCGCCGACGCCCTCTTCGAAGCTGGTCCACTCCGGCTCGCTCGGCAGTTCCAGGACATCCTTGCCCGCTTCGGCCACGGCCGTCACGACCGTGCGCTGGTAGAGGTGCTCCCGGGCCTCGTCATAGACGGGATCCGGTGCTTCGGGGTCGGAGCGGTCGATGCCGTAGGCGCGCTCGACGATCGGTCGCGGCGCCTTGCCCGGACGGAATCCGGGGATGCGGGTGCGGCGCGCAAGATGTCTGACGCCTTCGTTGATGGCGTTCTGGAGTTCCTTGTCGGTGATCTGGACCTCAAGCACGACGGTGCTCTGGTCGCCTTCGCGGATGTCGGTGTTCACAAGATCCTTGTCGTCGATGAGTGGGAAGTGCCGCACGAGTATAGGGAGGTGCCGCGGTACACGTTCGGAGCAGTCACCGCGGTCCAGCCCGGGCGAGCGGACCGGCGGCACCGTACACTCGCGGGGCGCGGAAGTGGTGAAACGGCAGACACGCTGGCCTTAGGAGCCAGTGCCCGAGAGGGCGTGGGGGTTCGAGTCCCCCCTTCCGCACCAGACTCGTTAGTCGCGCCGGACGTGTGCGACCAGGACTACATCTGGCGCTTCCGAGGGCCCTTCTGAAGCGCCGCTTGCGCGCCGTCGCGGGCCGTTGATCGCTGGAGTGCACGGTCGCTCTCGGCTTCCATGAGCCGCCGCACCATGACACGGGCCCCGGCGGTGCCCAGCGGTCCTGCCACCTTGTCGAACGTCCGCCAGAACGAGGTGGCACCGGTGGGATCCGGACGATACTTGCCCTTCTTCTTCAGGTACTCGGCGAAGTCCTTGTTGAGCGCCCGCCGCACCTCCGGGTCCTTGGCTACGCCGGAGTCCTTGAGCACCTTCTCGATCTCCGGGGGCAGGAGACCAGCATTGGGGTCCGGCCGCGGCTGCGGCAGGACGCGCCGACCGAACGCGCGCACGACCCGACGGGGGCCGCCCACGAGCAGGAAGCCGGTACCGCCGATGAGCGCCGCGGCCTTGACCGGGTTGCGGCGGATCTTGGCGGGCACGTCCACCGCTGACTTCGTGGCGCTCACCAAGTCGTCAAGCGACCCTGACACGCCCTGTCGCGCGCTCCCAAGCTGCTCAAGCGCCGCAACGACGTCAGGTGCCAGCTCGCGCTCCGGCTTGATCGGGTCCGTCATCGGCTCAGGAACCCCTTCTTCTGGCGCTCGAACTCCTCCATCAGGAAGTCCTTGGTCTCACCGAACGAGGCCATGGATGCGCGCGGCTTGAGGTTCGCATAGCGGGCCTCGGTATCGAAGCCAGCGTGCTTCGCCAGCAATGCTCCAACCACGATCCAGGTGATCAGCCCGATGGCGATGGCCAGGCCTACGACGCCGTCAGGCGCGTCGTACCGCGTGGACGCGTAGATGGCGCCCACGAGCCCGCCAGCTGCGGCCGCGACCAGCACAGTGCCGACAAGGCGGTTGCCGCGGAGCTTGGCGCGCCAGCCCGCGATGGCTGCCACGACCGCCAGGACGAGCGCGCCGATGACGAGGCCGATGAGGGTGGGCACCCAGTCGGAACTGACCGGCAGGTCTCCGTCCGGAACCTGATCGCCGAAGATACGAGCCGCCCATTCGGCGCTCTCGTTGCCGACGTTCGTGATGAGTAATAGGCTCAGCACGATGGTCACGACGAGTCCGACGAGAGCACCGATGGCGTAGGGCCGGACCTTGCCACCGGCGAGATCGATGGCCACGAAGCCGATGAGGCAGGCACCGAGCAGCGTGCCGTGGATGATGCCCCAGCCCATCGAGCCGAAGAGCCACTGGCCCAGGAAGAGGAAGCTGCCGACGTAGAGCAGGATGCCGGTCAGGACGGCGATGACGAAGGCGGCGAGAGCCAGCCCGACGATGATGCCGAGTTCCTTGCCGGTGACTGCCAGCTCAGCCCGCAGCAGCGCAACGTGGGCGTCGATCATGCGCATGAAGGCGGCCCGAAGTCCACCGATGGCCTCACCGACGCCGGGCTGTGAGGACTGCCGGGGCGGCACAGCACGGTTTGATGCGCCCGGCTCCTCGGGTGGGACCTCGGTCTCCGGCGGAGTCACGTCAGCCTTGAGCGGAGTCCCGTCCGTCTCGAGTGGAGCGGCGTCCGCGTCGAGCGGCGGCTCGACAGCGTCGGGTCGCGTGGCGTCCATGGGATCCGGAATGTCGGTCAGGGTCGGCCTCGTCTGCTGGTCGGATGATGTCGGGGTCGCACGTCACCCCCGGGATGCTCTACCAGCATACCCGAGGAGGTCTTGCGTGGACCTATCGAATGAGTCCCAACGCATGAGGCCCGACCTTGCGGCCGGGCCTCATGGCTATCTGAAGCGGAGCGAAAAGCTCCGTGATGCTGTCGGCTAGAAGCCGCCCATACCACCCATGCCGTCCATGCCACCGGGCGGCATCCCGCCGGCAGACTCAGGCTCCGGCTTGTCAGTGATCATGGCCTCCGTGGTGAGCACCATGGCCGCGATCGACGACGCGTTCTCGACTGCCGACCGGGTCACCTTGGCCGGGTCGATGATGCCCGCTGCAACCATGTCGACATATTCACCGGTAAGGACGTTGAAGCCGATCTTGTCGGACTTCTTCTCCTTCTGGGCGCGACGGATGTTCTCCAACACGACCGAGCCGTCCATGCCGGCGTTGGAGGCCAGCTTCTTGACCGGCACCTCCAGTGCACGGCAGACGATCTTCACGCCCGTCGCTGCGTCACCCTCGAGCTTGATCTTGTCGAGCGCCTTCTGGGCGTTCAACAAAGCCACGCCACCACCGGGCACGAGACCCTCTTCCAACGCGGATCGCGTGGCGGAGAGGGCGTCCTCGACGCGGTGCTTCTTCTCCTTGAGCTCGACCTCGGTGCCGGCGCCGACCTTGATGATGGCCACACCGCCCGCCATCTTCGCCAGCCGCTCCTGCAGCTTCTCGCGGTCGTAGTCCGAGGTGGTCTCCTCGATCTGCGCCTTGATCTGGCTCATGCGACCCGCGATGGCCTTGGGGTCGCCCTTGCCCTCGACGATGGTCGTGTTGTCCTTGTTGGCCACCACGCGGCGGCAGACGCCCAGATCGCCCAGCTCGACCGAGTCGAGCTTGCGGCCGATTTCCTCGCTGATGACGCTGCCACCGGTCACGGTGGCGATGTCGCGCAGCATCTCCTTGCGGCGGTCTCCGAAGCCGGGCGCCTTGACGGCCAGCACGTTGACGATGCCGCGGAGCTTGTTGACGACCAGCGTCGCGAGGGCTTCGCCATCGACATCTTCGGCCACGATGAGGAGGTCCTTGCGCCCGGTGGCGATGACCTTCTCCAGGGCCGGGACGATGTCAGCGATGGCGCTGATCTTCTTGTCCGTGATGAGGATGTGGGCCTCGTCGAGCACCGCCTCCATGCGGTTGGCATCCGTCACGAAGTAGGGGCTGATGTAGCCGCGATCGAACTGCATGCCTTCGACGAACTCGGTCTCGAAGGCCATGGTGCGGCTTTCCTCGACCGTGATGACGCCGTCCTTGCCGGTCTTGTCGAAGACGTCAGCGATGAGGTCGCCGATCTCCTGGTCCCCGGCGCTGATGGCCGCCACCTGGGCGATCTCGTCGTGGCCGGCGACCGGCACGGCAGCCTTGCGGATGGCCTCTGACAGCGCCTTCTCTGCCGCGTCGATGCCGATCTTCATCTGCATCGGGTTGGCGCCAGCGGCGACGTTCTTCAGACCCTCGGTGACGATGGCCTGCGCGAGGACGGTGGCCGTGGTGGTGCCATCACCGGCGACATCCTCGGTCTTGGTGGCGGCTTCCTTCAGGAGCTGCGCACCCATGTTCTCGAATGGATCGTCAAGCTCGATGTCCCGCGCCACGGTGACGCCGTCGTGCGTGACGGTGGGAGCACCGTACTTCTTGTCCAGCGCGACATTGCGGCCCTTGGGGCCGAGCGTGGTGCTGACCGCGTTGGCGAGCTTGTCGATGCCGATCTTCAGGCTAGCGCGAGCCTGTTCGTCGTAGTAGATGAGCTTGGCCATCTTGCCTCCCTATGGTTTGGTGTCGCGCCGGGTCGCCTCGCGTGTTGACGCATGCTGGCGACGGTTCGCGTCTGTTCGGTGACCCCTCTACAGCGGCCGGTCGGACGCTGTGCGGTGGTTAGCACTCTCAGGCATAGAGTGATAACACAAACCACCCGGCTACGTCAACCATCACCGTCCTGGAGCACTCGCCCGACCCGTGGGGCGGGTCATCGGACGGAGCATCGCCTGGCGCTCCGCTGTCTCACCCACGGGGTGGGTCATCTGGCGGAGCTGAGCCCCTGGCTCGGCTGTGTCACCCACGGGGTGGGTCATCGGACGGAGCTGGGCCCCTGGCTCGGCTGTCTCACCCACGGGGTGGGTCATCGGACGGAGCATCGCCTGGCGCTCCGCTGTCTCACCCACGGGGTGGGTGAAAGGGCGGAGTATCGGTCGTTCTACCCACGGGATGGGTGAAACGACGGCCCCGTGGGCCGTAGCGGTACTGGGCTCCGCTCACTCACCCATGGGGTGGGTCACGGAGACGTTGGCACCGGGGTGCGCTGGGTCCCCTTGGCACTCAAGTGCGCTGGAACCGACCGCCAAGCGGTCGAACCCTCGGGGACTTGAGCCAACCTGCGTTTGACTGTGGCGCACGTAACTGATCACACCGGGGCTCCGCGGGTCATTGATTTGCTCGTGGGGTCTGATTTCTGACCGGTCGGCGCAAGACTTGCGTACCGGTCAACAAATGGACCGAGGCTGTGGGCAGCATGTCGGTTGGATGACTGCCACGCAAGTCGCCCGCGTGTGCCGGGTGTGCTGGCATGCAGGGGCATAGGGGTTCGGGGGTTTAGGCGTTCGGCAGTTCGGGGGTCGCGACACGACAGGACGAACGCCGCGAACGGGGCACTGCCGGACTCATGAGGCCCGCAGCTCGGATACCGGGTTAGACTCGGAAGTGATGCCAGGACCCACCGACCAGCCACCGATCGCGACCGCCGAGATGTTGGCTGTCGGCGCCGAGCTTCTCATCGGTGAGACGCGTGACACGAACAGCGGCGACATCGCCCAGCAGCTGACGGCACTGGGCGTGGACGTGTTGCGTATGTGCCAGCTCCCCGATGACCTCGGAGTCGTCAGCGGCGCGCTCCGTGATGCGCTCGATCGCGCGGACCTGGTCGTCACCAGCGGTGGCCTGGGACCCACGCCCGACGACCTGACCCGCGAATCGATCGCCGCCGTGCTGGGTGAGGAGCCCTTCGTGGACCCTGCACTGGAGGCGTGGCTGCGCGACCTGTGGACCAAGCGCGGGCTGCCATTCTCCGACGTCAACCTCAAGCAGGCTTGGCTCATCACGGGCGCGGAAGCGCTGCCCAACCCCAACGGCACGGCGCCGGGCTGGTGGGTCGAACGAGATGGCAAGGTCATCATCGCGCTGCCCGGTCCACCCCGAGAGCTGCATCCGATGTGGCACGATCATGCCCTCCCCCGCCTGCAGGCCAGAGGGCTGGGGATCGACCGAGCGGCCGTGACGCTGCATCTCACCGGCATCGGTGAATCGGCGCTCGTGGATGTGGTCGGCAAGGAGTTGCTGGAGGCGGCCAACCCCCGTCTGGCCACCTATGCCAGGCCGGACTTCGTGGACCTGCGCGTGAGCGCCATCTCGGAGAGCGGACGGAGCGCCGCCGCGTTGGTCGACCAAGCCATCGCTGCCCTCAGCCCACGCCTCGACCCGTTCGTCTTCGGCCGCAACGACGATGACTGGAGTGTCGTCCTGGCCGCTCGTCTCGGCGGTCGACGGGTGGCCACCATCGAGATCGGCACGGGCGGCTACCTCGCCATGCTCCTGGGCGCCTCTCCATTCCTGCTGCACGCGGAGCAGGAGGCCGGGACGGACGCCGACGCCGCCACGTTGGCTGCCGATGTGCGCCGACGATCGGGAGCGGACATCGGCCTCGCCGCCGTCGCGCGTGAAGCCGGTGATGACATGCAGGTCGACATCGGCTTGAGCATTGGAGACACCGCCACCGCTGCCACGCGGACGGCGTTCCGTGGTGGCGACGCCGGACGCCGCCGCTCCGCCAACGCCGCCATCACCGAGCTTTGGAGACACCTGGGCCACCCGCCCGCGTAGCTCCAACCCTCAGGCGATGAAGCCTCAGGTGATGGTGAGAACGGGTGCTTCGTTAAGTGCCTGCATGCTGACGCGACCAGCCACCGCACGGGCGACCTCACGCATGACCTCCGCCGCAGGGCCGGGTTCACGCTGCGCCACCGCGGGCACGCCGGCATCACCACCCTGGCGCACCTTCACGTCCAGCGGGATGCCGCCGAAGTAGTGCACGCCATGCGCCTGCGCGAAGCGCTCGGCACCGCCACGCCCGAAGATCTCGGTCGCCTCGCCACAGTGAGGACAGATGAAAGCGGTCATGTTCTCCACGATGCCCAGGATGGGGACCGACATGCGCTCGAACATGTTGTAGGCCTTTTCGACGTCGGAGAGCGCCACGTCCTGCGGCGTGGTCACCAGCACCGAACCCGTCACCGGCACCGACTGCGCCAGCGTGAGCTGGGCATCGGACGTTCCGGGTGGCATGTCCACCACGAGGTAGTCCAGCTCGCCCCAGTCGACGTCGCGCAGGAACTGCTGGATGGCGCCGCCCACCAGGGGCCCGCGCCACACGATGGGCTGTCCCGGGGGCACGAAGAACTGGATGGAGATGACCTTGACGCCGTAGCGCTCGAGGGGCTTGATCTTGCCGTCGGGCGTGGCCGATGGCTGGCCTTCGATGCCCATCATCTGCGGGATGTTGGGCCCGGTGATGTCCGCATCGAGCAGTCCGACACTGGCACCCTCGAGCGCCAGCGAGGTGGCCAGGTTGACCGACACGCTGCTCTTGCCAACGCCGCCCTTGCCGGAAGCCACGGCGATGATGTTCTTGACGCCGGGGACCAGGTTCTCTTCCTGCCGGCCCGGTGTCGCGCGTCGCACCGAGGCACCCCAGGTGATGTCCACCTTGGTCGCCCCCAAGGGTGCCAGCTTGGCCTCGATATCGGCCCCGATCTGGTCCTTCAGCGGACAGGCCGGCGTGGTCAGATCGATCTTCAGTGCGACCGCTGATCCGTCGACGTGGATCTCCTTGACCATGTCCAGGCTGACGATGTCGCGATGCAGCTCCGGATCCTGGACGTTTCGAAGGGCCTCGGTGATGGTGGTGTCGTTGAGCATGTCGATATCTTAGCCATCGAGTCGGGATTCCCCCCGCAGCCACCGTGCCGGGCGCTCCACGAGGCTCTCGACGCCGGACGAGGCTGCACACGGCTGCTGGCGCCGCCGGCCGCTGCACGCGGCTCCTGGCGGAGGAACGACTGACGCCGGGACCAAGGGCCCCGGCGTCAGCGCTGCTCGACATCGCACCGCAAGGGCGCGTGTTGGCTCAGATGGTAGTGGCTCGGCCCAGACTATGCCTTCAGGCCAGCCGGAACGGGCTTGTGGCGCTCAGGGGCGCTCACGTGCTTCTCGACGGTGGCCTTGTTGCCGGGGATACCCAGCTGCTCGAAGAGGAACTTCATCTTGGCCTGCTGGCTGGCGATGATCTCATCCTTGCTGGAGAGGTCCCACAGCTCGCGCTTGATCTCACCGAGGACCTTCTTGCGGGTCTTGTAGACGAACTGGGCGTCGGTCTCACCCTCCCTGCGCTCGTCCGCCAGGTTGTCGAAGCAGTACTTCTCAACCTTCGCGTACAGCTCGGCCGGGAAGGCCGGGTGCTCATAGAGGGCGTTCTGGAAGCCGGTGGCCAGGTGGATCTCCGCGGTCTCGACAGTGGGGAAGTTGTGGAACAGCTCGTCTGGCAGTGTCGAGGCGCCATGCTGGACCGCCCCAGCCAGGCCGTACTCGCGGGCTACCACGCCCAGCTCACGCAGGACCTCGAAGTCGAGCTTGACCTCAGCGACCGAACCGTCAGCGGTGGGGATACCACCGTGGGACGTGCCGGTCTGCACGCTCACCTTGGAGAGGCCGATGGCAGCGTCGCCGGCACGGGTCTTGAACTCGCGATTGAAGCCGTCGAGATAGGCACGCAGCTCGTCTGGCGTGGAGTTGTCCTTGCCGACCTCGCCGATCTCACCACCGATGGAGACGACCAGCTCCTCATTCTCGCGGATGAGTGCAGCCAGCTCAGCGGCGCGGGTGTAGTTCTCCTTCTGCTGCTCATCGAGCGCATCGAAGGAAAGGTCGACGAGCGTGGAGGAGTCGATGTCGATGTTGCCGTAGCCGACGGACAGGGCATCCAGGGTGGCCTCATGCAGAGCGCCGGTCACCTTGGCGGGGTCGGCCGCGTAGTTCTTGGCATTCCACTGGTAGTGGTCGCCCTGGATGAAGACGGGGCCTTCCCAGCCGGCATGGATCGCGCCGGCGAGGACGCTGGTGATGTACTCGCCCGGGCGCTGGTAGGTGTAGGCCTGCTCCGAGCGGGCCAGCTCCCAGATGGGCGAGCCGGCGCCAAGCTCGATGGCCGCGCGGCAGCCGGCGGCAGCCATGTCGAAGACCTGCGTGCGCAGGTTGATGGCCGGCTCCGTCCAGCCGCTGTAGTCGTCGCGCGAACGGGCCATGTACAGCTCGTGGATGCTGGCCGATGGGCAACCCAGCTCCTGGGATGCCTCCCACACGATCCATCGTGCGGCGGCGACGACGGCCTCGTCCTCGCTGAAGGTGGCGCTCCAGGCGACATCCTTGATGCCGTCGGCGCGGAATGCTGCGGCATCGTCGATGACGAGGCGCTCACCATCGACATGGCAGATGCCGTCAAGGTACGAGACGAGCTCGCCGACGGACGCGGCGACACGAGGGCTGGTCATAGAGGAACCTCCAGTGGGCGTCGAGCAGACGCAAGTGTTCTGTCAACTTGCGATGCTACTCCCTGCCAGCCCATCGCACCCCTGCCCTGTGACCCGCCCCGCAGGTACAGCGGTCACGAACGGGGCCGGCTGCTGGCACGTCATGTCAAGGCAGCGGATACTGCTGCCAGCATGCGACTATCACGCTCGTTGGCCGCTCCCCTCCTGGCGCTCCTCCTGGCGGCTGCGCCCGGTCTTGCGGTGGCACAGTCATCACCGGCTGTCGACCGTCCAGTCGCGCTCGCCCCGGACGGGCGACTCCCGCTCCGAGGCACGCCCTGGCGACTGGAGGGGTACGCAGACCGCGGCACGGAGCGCGTACCCGCTCCGGAGCTGGCGGCCTGGATGACCCTCGGGGCGGACGACATCAAAGCGTCGGGCGGCTGCACGCTCTTCGGCGGCCGCTTCGCCAACGTCGGCGCCGCCATCCGCTTCCAGCTGCGCGGCGTCAAGGACAAGGACTGCGCCCAACAGACGACCCGGGTGCAACGCGCCATGGTCAAGGGGCTGCGCGATGCGGCCAGCTACGCGGTCGTCCCCGGCGACGAACCGACCGCCGACCAGCTCGTGCTGCTGAGTGACGCAGGTGATGCTCTGCTGCGCTTCGGGCTTGACGACATCGAGGCGCTCGCGGTCGCCGATTGGCGCCTCGTCAGCTATACGGTCGATGACGAGACGCTCCCCGCTGCGCTCGACCAGGCGGCCATCCTGTCGTTCCGGCCGGAGCGAGAGAACCGAGCCCGTCGTACGTCGTCGGGGCCCGCCAGCGGGTCGACCGGCTGCAACGGCCTGGTGACACAGTTCTTCCGGAGCGCAGACGTGCTCAGCTTCAGCCCCATCGAACGCACCGACGCTCCCTGCTCTCCTGCCCTCACGGCACAGGAAGCAGCCATGCTGTCCGTGCTTGGGGCGACCTCGCTGGAGCTGTCCCTGCCCGCGGAGGGGATGATCCTGACGTCAGCCGACACCGGCGCCAGCCTGGCGTTCGTCAGCCAACGACCACTCGAGGACAGCACCTGGCTCATCGATCCGGCTGCACTGGGCGTGGACCCGGGCACGACGATCACCCTACGGCTCAGTGGGGGCACGGCGGCGGGCGAGGGTCCCTGCGGTCCCTACGGGGCGAGCTATGTCACCGACGGCTACTTCATCACGTTCCATGACCCGGTGGGCAGTGGCGCTAACGACTGTTCCGCGGCGACGAGCGAGCGCCGTCTGCTCGACCGACTGCGCCAGGCGGTGATGCTCGACCGCGACCAGCCCCAGCTGCGCCTGCGCGACGCCTTCGGCCGTACCAAGCTCCGGCTCACCAGCGCGACGGCACCCTGACGAGATCGATGTCCTAGTGGACGTGTGGGTCCGGGTCGGTGAGGCCGCCCTCGAAGGGTGACGGTGTGGCCGGTGCGTGTGCTGGGGCCGGCTCCCGGGGCGGCTCAGCTTCGAGGTAGCGCCGGATACGGGCGGCTTGCTCAGCGCTGTCGGCATCATCTCCGGCCGCGGCCGCGAGGAAGACGGCCCGATCGTGGAGGCGCTCCTCGAAATCGGCCTGCGAGCGATCGACGCGGTCGGCCAGCTCGGGCGTGATGGCCCAGGCGTAATGTTCGTAGGCATCCTGCTCGGGATCCCAGGCCGCCAGCACCGCCGGTGGCCGCCGCTGGATGTGGCTCTGGCCGTCGCGCTCGGTGGGCCGCAGATAGTGCACGGCCGCGAGGCGAAGGCCGCGGCTCGTCTCCTGTGCCACCGCCACCACGCCCAGCCGCCGGACCCCGTCTTCGGGCAAGCCTCCAGCCACGAGCCGCTTGAGCACGCCCTCCAGGTCGGCCGCCGCGATGGTCACGCCGAGTCCGACACCTCCTCGCAAGAGTGCCGTCAGGCGCTCCGGTGTAAGTGGCTCAGCGTCCGCATCGAGCACCACCCAATCGTGATCGGGGTCTGTCCCCAACAGCGCTGTTGCCAGCCCGGAGCGGTCCGCGACGTCGGAAGCGCTCGCCACGACCAGTGGAACACCACCCTCGCACAGCAGCCACAGGAGGGCCGCCAGCTCAGAATCGAGCGTACGCTGTCGAAGCTGGGAGACAGAGTCCAAGGGTGACATGCTTGGAGTATCGACCTCCTTGGCATCGAGCGCCACTACGCAAGCCCGTCCCAAGAATGGGGGCAGCAAGCGAGGGCACCGTAGCGGGACGGCGACCAAGTCACTGAGCAACAACACCCCACAACACGGCACTTGACAACGGGTATATCCTTCCCCTCGGCCGCATGTTCGGCCTACCGCACTCGATCGACGCAGATGGAGACTCGATACCAGATGACACGCATCAGCCTCACCAGCACCGCTGCCTTCCGGCTGCGGTCGGGCGCGCCCGTCGGCGCCCCGGATGCGGGAGATCCGTGCCCTTCGTAGGTCCGCACAGGCGCCGATAGCGCCAGTCGATCGAGCCGGAGGGTCGGATGGGCCCCCGGCTTTTTTGATGCCCTCCGCTTCGCCGGCATCGAGAGCCGAGACTCCCGCGCTTCAGACAGAAGCCGGACCCGTCACCACGACCTCGATACCGAAGGAGCAGAGCCATGACCATCAACACCGAACCCCGCCCCGCGATCACACCCCCGATCGCACCTCTGCCCGTCGCGCCCGACGAGCAGCCGATGGCGCGGACGGCCCGTCCCTGGGCGGACGGCTCCACGGCGTTGCTCATCGACCACGTCAGCAAGCGCTTCAGCCTCGGTCGCAACAAACCCACCGTGACTGCCGTAGACGACGTCACGCTCGCCATCAAACGGGGTGAGACCTACGGCATCCTGGGCGCCAACGGCGGCGGCAAGTCCACGCTCATCCGTCTGGTCAGCACGCTGCTGACGCTGGACACGGGTCGCATCGAGGTCTTCGGCCACGATGTCGAGCGCGACGAGATGGCCGTCAAGCGGCTCATCAACCGGGTCTCGGTGGACGCGGCCTTCTTCAAGAAGCTCTCGCCGCACGAGAACCTCCTGTATGCCGCGCGTCTCTATGGCCTCCGGGCCGCTGACGCCAAGCGTGAGGCGGAGCGGATCCTGGCTCGACTGGGCATCGCCAAGTCGCGCCTCGGTAGTCCCATGGAACAGATGAGTCGCGGCATGCAGCAGAAGGTCGCCATCGCGAGGGCCATCCTCACGAGCCCGACGCTGTTGCTGCTCGACGAACCGACCACCGGGCTGGACCCGCGCAGCAAGCTGGACGTGCAGGCATTCATCGAGGAGATCACGGCCAGCCACGACACCACCATCCTGCTGACGACCCACGACCTCGCCGAGGCCGACCGCCTCTGCGACCGCCTGGCCATCCTCGACGACGGCCGAGTCGTGGTCCAAGGCACACCTGATGAACTCAAACACAAGGTCGCTGCCGAACACGGCCTTCCGACCACGCTCGAATCGGTCTTCATGACCTGGACCGGGCGCTCACTCGACGATGACGTCGGGAAAGAGGAGAACGACTGACATGCGGATCAAGATCCGACGCAACGACAGCGTGCAGCGTCACGCTCCACCGCCGCGCGAACCACGCCCACGTGGTCCATACCGGCACTCCATCCGCTATCCACACGTGAACGGAACCGATCGATCATGGCACTGCTGACGCGTGAGCTCATCGCGAGCTACGCCTTCATCGAACGCAACTTCTTCCTGACCAAGCGCTACTGGGGCTGGGAGATCGCCTGGCTCGTCTATGCCACCACCAGCGCCCTCGCCATCGCCTTCATCGGCGTGGAGCAGAACGACCCGCAGCTGGTGCTGACGCTGATGATCGGCGCGGTCTTCTGGAACTTCCTGTCCATCGTCTTCGGCTTCATCGCCGAGACGGTGGCCTGGGAGCGCTGGGAGGGCACACTCGAATACACCTTCATGGCACCGGTGCGCCGCTGGGCCCAACTATTGGGATCGACGTTGTACGCGGTCATGTATGGCCTCGTGCACACTTTCGTCATGTTGGTCGTGCTGGCGCTGTTCTTCGGCATGGACTTCACCCAGGCCGACCCGGTCACGGCCATCGTCTTTCTCTTCATCGGCTCGCTCTCGTTCATCGGCATCGGCATGATGGCTGCCATCCTGCCCCTGATGTATGTGGAACGAGGTGCCCAGATGACCTTCGTGCTGCAGTCGGCGCTGCTCCTGGTGAGCGGTGTCTACTACAGCGTGGAGGTGCTGCCCGAGTGGATGCAGGCCCTGTCACGCCTGTCTCCCGCCACCTATGTCCTGGAGGGTATCCGCGCCGGGCTCATCGACGGCGTCCCCATCGGCGATCTGCTGCACCTGGTCTGGCCACTGCTGGTCATGGCCGTGGTGTTCATCCCCTTGGGGGTCTGGACATTCGGTCGCGCCGAACGCTACGCCAAGCGCACCGGCAAGCTGAAGCGGGTCGGCTGATGGCAGAAGCGTCTAGCCCGTGGTCTCGGGCGGCGCCACGTCCACGTGCCATGTTGGCTGGCCGCAGAAGGTGAGCTGTGAGGCTTGACCTGCTTCTTCTTGCTGGGCTCGAGGTTCCGGCCGGTTTCCGGGTCCCTCGGCCTCCAGTTCCCCTGGCGCAGTTCGCTCATAGAGACGAGCTCCAGCTCGATGCCCTTTATAGGGATGCTGGACGCCGAGTACGGGGCTAGGACATCGGTCATCCGCGTCTCGAACTCCTCCCACGGCGTCGGAGCCTTCGCCGTCGCCAGTACCGTCGCCACGAGGTGCAGGCAGGTGTCGCGCATGGCCTCGTTCGCCTCGCAGAGCGCCGCGAGTGAGCCGTCCTCGTCATCTCCCTGACCGGCAGCGGGACACCTCCTGGTCATCGCCGCTGCCCTTCTGGCGATCGCACTGACATCGATACTCATCTCCGTGCCGCTCGCGGGTGGCCCCGGACCGGCTCCCGAGATGGACCCGGGACAGATTCGCCCTGTCAGCGGGACCAGCGCGATCGTCAGCCAATCCGAGACGACCGACGCGGTCGCGACCCGGCTCTCGCTGGACACCGGTGACCCACGGTTCGACGGGGAGGTCGAAGTGACGGTCGATCGCGACAGCTTCGCGCGACCTGATCTTGGCCACGCCACCGGTTCTTTCCGGATCACGAACGATTGGGGCTCATGGGAGGGCCCGGTCGATATCAGCCGAGATCCCAGTGGCCTCGAGACACAGAACGCCTGGCTGGCCGGCCAGGACGCCTACGACGGTTTCTGGTTCTTCTACCACTCGGAGTTCCCATCCACTGGAACGGAGCGGGTAGTCGGGGGGCCATCTGGCCAGGTGAGCCTCCCCCGATGCCCGACCCGTCACTCCTGCCGTGAACCACACGGGCCCGTGGTCGATCCGGCAGATCCACCAAGAAGCCCGCGTGGCGGCGCCACCCGGCATCGCCACGCCACCAACGGGAGGAACGAGATGCGCCGTGTGCGTATGACGCTCATCGGCATCCTGGCGCTTGTCCTGTCTGCCGCGCCCGTGGTCGCCCTCGCCCAGACGCCGGAGGAGGTCGACCCGACCGTGCTGATGTTCACCACCATTTCAGAGACGCTGGACCAAGACGTGATCGTCAGCGGAACGATCGAGCAGTTCATAGGGGGAAACCGGGCTGTCCATCAGCTCACCGGGACGATCGCGTCGGAAGACCCCAGGCTGGCCGGCGACCCCGAGGCCGTCTACACCCTGGAATGGAACCGTTCGGCCAACTTGCGCCGAGGTTCGGGGATCGTTCGGATCGTGAACGCCGACGGCGCCTGGGAAGGTCCGTTCACGCTGGTCGAGGTCCCCGATGGGCCCACCCTGAACCACGGCACGCTGGTCGGCGAGGGCGCCTACAGCGGCCTCACCCGCTACGAGTTCCACACCGAGAGTGACGCTTGTCAGCCGACCAATTGCGTCGACGTCATGGTCTGGCCGGGCGAACTTCCGCCGCTGCCGGACACCGTATCCATGACCGAGTGATCACGGCAAGCCGGCAGCCTCCAGCTCGGCGACGACGACGACGCTCACGTAGAGCGTGGTGCCGAGATCAGGCGGCAGGAACTGAGCCTCGAGCGAAGAAGAGAGCGGCTGCGAGCGATGCAGCAGCGCAAGGCCGAGGCATACGAGCGCTTGTCCCTCGCGAGCCAGGGTTTCCGCCTCCGCTTCGACGGGCTCGTCATCAGACTTGGGGCAGTAGTTCCGCCTTCTTGGCTTGGTACTCGTCTTCGGTCAGGAGCCCTTCGTCACGAAGGGCTGCCGCGTTGCGCAGTCGGTCGGCGGCGCTTTCGAGCCCGCCGCTCTCCTCAGCCACCACGAACCGGCTGGTGATTGTGCCGGTGATGGCGGCGAAGAGCGTGATGCCCAGCAGCATGAGGATGACCGCCGCGATGCGACCCTCGGGGGTGATCGGCGTCACATCGCCGTAGCCGACCGTCGTGAGGGTGACGACCCCCCAGTAGGCAGCATCCCAGGTATCTGTGACAGCAGGGTTCACGCCGGATTCGTAGATGAATAGCACAGCTGAGCAGATGAAAGCGATGCTGACCCACGCGAAGAACAGCCAGACGAGCCGCTGGCTCGACTTCAGCCGCTCGACGGCGATGAGTGCGCGGTAGACCCCGCCGAAGACACGGACGAGCCGGACCAGCCGGAGCCAGCGGAACTCGGTTACCGGAATGAGCGCCACCGCATCGATCCAGTGCCATTCATGGAAGAGGTGTCGCTTCCGGTCGTGCGCCGCAGCGAGCCGAGTCCCGAACTCTACCCAAAGAGTGAGGGTCAGAAGAGAAACCAAGAGGAACCACGGCTCCTCCGGTTCCAGACTAATCAGCGCGATCCACACCAGAGCGATGCCCGCCATCGCCAGTTCCCAGGCAACCTTGTGCCGCTCGATGAATGCGTTGTACCGCTCCCGTAGCGGTGCAAGGCGCTCGCCAGCCATCGTCCCTCCCGTCAGCTTCCTGCGACTCAGCGTACCCGCAGCCCCACCGTGGCTCCGTCGTCCTTCACTCGCACACGGTAACGCTCGCCCACGGCGGACGTCAGGTTGGTATGCCCTGTCTCGTGGAGACCTGGTATGCCCTCCCTTTCGTGGGGTCGGATAACTGGGATCAGGCCACCCATCGCTGTGCGATGCCGAGTCTCGAACTCGACTGGTGTAAGCATGCCAAGTGCCGAGTGCCGGCGCTGGCGGTCGTGGAAGACCTCGAGGTACGCGAAGATGGCGTTGGCCAGCTCGACCCGGGTCCGCCACGTCCACTGGTCCAGGAGCTCGACCTGCATGCGGCTCGGTGAACGACTCGATCATGGCGTCGTCGAAGCGACGCCCGACCGAGCCCATCGAGGGCACGAGCCCCGAATCGAGTGCTCGCCGCGTGAACGCCCAGGAGGTGGACTCCGGTGCCCTGGTCGGAGTGGATCACCGTCCCGTCGGGCCCGCTGCTCGATGGCCATGCTCAGGGCATCGGTGACCAGGGCCGCGGTGGCCACCGAGTCGATCGACCAGCCCACCACCAGACGGGAGAAGACGTCGAGCCCGACGGCGCAGTAGAGCTTGCCCTCCCGTGTCGGGGTGCTCGGTGATCTCGGTGACCGAAGAGCCGGTCGGGCTCGTCGCGCCAGAAATGCCGTTCGACGAGGTCGGACGCCGTGGCCACGTTGGGGATGCGTCGCAAGCGTGGGCGTCCCGAGACCCCGGCGATCGGGGGCCCGGCGCATCAGCAGCTCCACCGCACAACGACCGACCGAGCGACCGTGACCGAGCGTGAGCTCGGCGTGCACACGGCGCGCCCCATAAGGTGCCCCGGCTGTCGAGGTGGACGCGCCCGATGAGTCGGTCAGCGCGGCGTGGCGGATGCTCCGCGTCGAGGGCGGGCGATGGCGCTGGGCATAGATGCCGGACTCGGACACCGCGAGCACCCGGCAGGCGACCAGGACCGCATGTCCCTCCGCGGCCATCACCTCGATCGCAGCGAACCGCCTTTCGGTTCGCTGTGCTCCGCGAGCAGTTCCGAGGCTCGACGGTGGATGGCCAGTCCGGACTCGAACTCCCTGATGCGCTGCTTGGCCGCGGCGAGTTCATCCCGCTCGGCAGACATCAGGCCAGGGATCTCACCGTGGTCGAGCTGCTCTTGTCGTCGCCAGACGTAGATGGTCTGCGAGCTGATGCCCAGATCCCGCGCCAGGTCGGTGACCCGGCGGCCGGCCGCGAGCAGGTCGAGCACGCGCTGACGGAACTCTGGTGGATACCGTCGCCTTCCCATGGCTGTCTCCTCTGTTGGACAGCAACATGGTTCAGTCATCCGACTCCACGAAAGGGAGGGCATACCGGGTCCACGATCAGGCCATGGTGTGGACTATCCGTTCGCCTACACAGCTGCCGGGCCGACATACAGGGCTGCCTCGTGAGCCGTCCACATCCAGTCGCTGCCGTCAGGAGCAGAGAACAGCGAGTTCCCGCCCGCGTCGATTGACGCTCGATGCGTCCAAGTCCCGCCATCCAGGGTCCATATGCCTAGCGGTCCCGGCCCGATCGCCCCGGATACCCGGACCACACCGTCATCGGTGACCGCCGTCCGACCAGGCTTCGTGCGAACGCTCTTCTGGACCCGGGTGCTGGGCCACGAAGATCGAGCAGTAGGCGTAGCGCCCTAT
>JBBSAV010000009.1:0-44550 GCA_038251965.1 Candidatus Limnocylindrales bacterium | reverse complement strand
GTCCCGGATGGCGCCTTCGTCGAGCACCACTGCAGCGTAGCGGGCGGGTGGTCCGATGTCAAGTTATTCCGTTCCAGTTCCTAAGTGTCCCTGACTCTTCCGCTGGTGATGCGGACCGGCACACCCAGCGCCCTCTCGAGCTCCTGCTTGCGGGCGCGCATGCGTGCCACGTCGTCGGGGTCATACGTGAGGGAGAGTCGTCCCCCGCTCAGGTCGACACCAGCCGCCCATAGCATCGCAGCGGGGTCGAGTCGCTTGCTCACCGCACCGACCCGCCACAGGGCTCGCTTCAGTTCCCGTTCCGTCCGCGGCACGATGACCAGCCGCCAGGGCGTCGGCGTGTCGTACGGGGTGAAGCGCTGGTCGATGCCCCTGAGCACCTCGTGATCGGCCTCCGTGAGCGCGATGACGATGTCCCCGCCCACACGCTGGTCCTGCCAGAGACCGCCGAAGGTCGGAAGGGTTCGCAGCCACCTCTGGATGTCGGAGGCGCGCCCGGCGAACGAGCTGCGGGTCAGGAGGTCCCGGGACTCCGCCTCGGTCATGGGGAAGCCGTGCTGGCGGCTCTTCGGCTGGTAGGGATCGCGCATGATCGGGCGGACGACGTCGGGGTCAGTGTCGAAGCCGTTCTTGCGGCGGCTCGAGATGGCACGCCTGAGCTTGTCACTGAATGGCCGCGTGTCCGCGGTCACGGCCTTGCGCGGGGGCCGATAGACGATGCCGTCGGGGAAGGCGCGGCCCGAATCGCCGTAGGCGCCCGACCAGATGAGGTAGTCACGGCCGGTCCACACCTCTGCGCCGCCGGTCCGGGCGCGGTCCTTGACGCGGGGGATGCGGTAGCACTGGCCGGTGCTCGGATCCCACGCTCTTCTCTCCCACCGCGGTTGCATGATGAGGCGGCCGGTCAAGTCGGCCCAACTTGAGGTGATCGCGCAGTTCGTCTCGAGGGCTTGCCACTGCCGGGTCCGTGGGTCATAGGTCGCGTTCGAGATCGTGTCCTCGGCCGGGTCGCCGAAGAGGAACCAGAGGCGACCCTCAGCGTAGACCGGACGGGACAGCTGGCTCGACGGTGGCGCCTGCGGGCCGGGCTCCCAGCTCCAGGTGCCGGGGTCGAAGGAGACGACGCCGATGGGGACGCGTGACGACTCGGTCGTGACCACCGCGAGCAGTCCATCGCCCGTCCAGTGGATCGAATCCAGCTCCCACTCCATGGCTCGCCACGTGCGGGCGTTCTCCGGCAGTTGTGGAAGCGGCATCTCCGGCAGGCGCAGCCAGCAATCTGCAGCCGGATCGTAGGCGGCCACCTGGCGGTCGGGCGCGGCCACCAGCAGCAGGCTGCCGGTCCAGACGGCCTCTCGCGCGTCGTCGATCGGCGGCGGGGCGATGGCGCGCCAGCGGCCACGAGCCGGGACGAAGGCAAAGCCGAGACTCTTGATGGAGTCGGGCCGATCGCGATATCCAAGCACGACGACCTCGGACCCGGTCCACACCGGCGGGGAGGGACCGTTGATCGTCTCGCCGTTCGCCGAGTCGCTCCCCGGCATGTGCTGATGCTCCTCCCAGCGCCTGGTCAGTGGGTCGTACGTGGCGGTGCGTCCACGTCGCGGGTCGAAGGCCACCATGCGGTCGCCGGCCCAGACCACCGTGGGGTTGGTGGAGGCGAAGGGCGAGCGTGGCAACGCCGACCACGTGCCGCCGAGCGGGATGTCGGTGGGCGGGGACCGCAGCACGGATGGATCGGGAGCGCCGTCGGATGGCGGTGGGCCATTCAGCGCGGCGCCCTGTGCTGGCGTCGCGCCCGGTGCCAGCGTCGCGTCTGGCGACACGCCGACCGTCGGCACGATGTGGTCGGCGGGGCACATGCCAGCCCCGGTCGTCGACGTCGCCGATGGTGAAGGTGACGGCTCGGCCGCCATGGCCGGTGGCCCCGTCGGCAGCAGTGTGGCCACCATCGCTACGGCGACCAGCGCGCGAGCGGCCCGTGCGGTCCGCGTCCAGGTTCCTCGACTCATCGTCACCCCCGACCGCCAAGCCTCGGCGTCCAGCAGGGTCGTGTCAAGCATCGCTGATCAAGGTCGCATGAAGTTCTCCCAACAGAGGCACGCACGAGGGCCGCGACGTCCCATCCTCAGGCCGAGCGGGTTGCGTTCAAGCTGGGCACGGGCATCCTTCCGTCGAAGTCCTGGAACGACACCGCCCAGCTCGATGCTCGCCGTCGTCGCCACTCGGAGGAGAAGCATGGTTCGCTCGATCGCATCGGTCATGCTCACGGTGCTGCTGCTGGCTTCCGTGGTGCCGGCTCAAACGGTCTTCGGAGCCGAACCCGAGCTCGAGGGATGGGGTCGAGTGCCCTTCGCGGCGGGCCTTCGGGATCCGGACGGCGCCTCGTGGATCGAGTCGATCGCCGCCGGACCGCATGGCCTCGTCGCCGTCGGCCAGTCACCGACCGGATCGGCAGCGTGGTTCTCGGTCGATGGGCTCGCCTGGCGACGCGCCGTTCCGCCGCGCTCTTGGAACACGCACGGTCAGTTCGGCTGGTTCCCGACGCTACGGGACGTGGTCGCGACCGACGATGGTTTCGTCGTCGTCGGGATCGAGCACGATGGCCCCACGCGCAACGGCGGGAACACCGGGTCGGTGTGGACCTCACCAGATGGCCTGATCTGGCGACGATCGGCTCGGGATGTCGGCCCGTACCTGACCGATGTCATCGAGCACCAGGGCGCCCTGTATGCGGTCAGCGGGGGCGTGCACAAGAAGGCATCCCCGGCCATCTGGCGATCCGTCGAGGGACAGCAGTGGGAGCAGGTCTACACCGCACCGGAGGACGCAGGCATCGAGGTCATCGCCAGTGATGGCACGGTGATCGTGGCTGGTGACAGCTTCACCATGCTCTCTTCCACCGACGGGCAGACCTGGGAGCCCGCCGCGATCGACCCGATCCGCCGCGGTGGCGACGACGACGTCTACGATGCGGCGGCGTTCGAGGATGGGTTCGTCATGGTCGGACAGCGCGAGCGCGACGCTGCTGCGTGGCTGTCGAAGGACGGACGTTCGTGGGAGACCGTGCCCGAGACCATCGCGACGCGTGGCTATAACACCTACTTCAGCGCCGTCACCCCTACGCCCGATAGCGGCCTGATCGCCGCGGCCAATAACGACCTGTACGACGCCTTCATCTATCGGTCGACCGACGGGCGGGCGTGGGAGCGGCTGTCGGAACGGACCGATCTCGACTATGACTATGGCGACTCTGCACTCGCCGGCGCTGCGTCGACGGACGAGCGAGCGTTCGTCGTCGGCTTCGACCGGGACCAGGCGCGTGGGGTCTCGGCTGGTGTCTGGACGTCTCCTGCGCCGCCGATGGTCGCCGGCGACGGACTGGCCTCGACCGCGTGTCCCGGTGCCCGGCCGACCCTCGATGAACTGTTGGAGATGGATCCCGCCGCTCGGGTCTCGTGCTTCGGTGACCGCTCAGTGTCCTTCCGGGCCATACTCAAGGACCACGAAGCCGGCGACCTCGACATGGGCGAGCAGCCCTTCTGGCTCGCGATGGGCCTCTATGGCGCCCGAGCCGTCGCGGTGGACGCCGAGCCGCCCGTCGCGATGTCGCTCGTCGTCAACCGGCGACCGAAGGACCAGGATCGCATCCGGCTCCCGAAGGACCGCTGGGTCAGGTTGACCGGCCACTTCGATGACCTCGCCTCGCGGCGCTGCCCGGCAGCCGAGCGCGACGCGTGTCGGCAGCGGTTCGTGGTGACGGACGTGCTCGGGATCTCGGCTCGCTGAGTGAAGATCGCTGGGGGTTTGGCCTTCGGCTTCGACTTCTCTTCGCACATCCGGCAGCCCGTCCTTCCGGCCGTCCGCGATGAGATCTGGCCGGCCCCTTCCGGAACGTCGCGGACGGCTGGCGGCACCACACCGCCGGTCAGTTCTGTGAGAAAGCGTGGCGCATGAGGATCGCAGGCGAGTCAGCAAGACCAGCCCGGGCGATCCCCTGAGAAGTCACCGACAGCGAACCGATGTCCACGTCCAAGGCAACTGGCGGGGCGCGTGCGGTGAAGGCGCAGGGAATCGTGGAGGCCCTAAGGACCGTCGTACTTGACACATACGGCATCTTCGCCGACCCTTAAGCTATGGTACTGAGCAAGCCTGAGGCGATCGAGCGGTTCCACTTGGCCCTGCTCCAAGTGATGCCGCAGCACCTCCCGTCTGCGGACTACGTCGTGAAGGGTGGAGCGAACCTCCGCCTGTTCATGGACAGCATCCGTCGGTCTGAGGACATCGACCTCGACTTCGTCGGCCGCAAGCACTGGGAACTTCAGGAGCGGATGCAAAAGGTGCTCGCATCGCCGGCGCTCAGATCCCTCCTGGCCGTCCAGGACATGCGGATCGATTCGGTGAATCCTTCCAAGACCACGCCCACGACGGGGCGCTGGAAGCTGCAGCTCACCGGCGCGGGCGTACGCGTCAACTCGAAGGTCGAGTTCTCGATGCGCTCCAATCGCCCGCTCTTCGAGATGTCATCGGTTTCGCTCCGCCTTGCCGCAGCCGCCAGCATGAGGCCGGCGCTCGCCTATCACTACCTCCCACTCGGCGCCACCGAGCAGAAGATCGCTGCCCTCGCGCTGCGAAGCCTGACGCAGGCCCGGGACATCTTCGACCTGGACTTCCTCGTGACCAGATATCCGGCGGAAGTGGGGACGGCCCAGGTCGGTGAGGACGTGCTCATCACGGCGCGTCGTCGGCTGTTCGAGGTCAGATACGCTGACTACCAAGACCTCGTCGTCCCTTTTCTCGACCCCGAATTCGTGAGCATGTACGCGAGCGAGGCGGAGTGGGACCGGATGGTTCTGACGGTCGATGGATACCTCGCGGGGCTGACTCCGAGTACTGAGCGATGAATACTGACCGATACGCACGCCTTGAGCGCTTGGGTGTACGCACCATCACCACGGCCGATGCCGCGGCCACGTGGCGGGTATCGGGCGTGACCGCGAGCAAGACACTCGCTCGCCTTGCGGCAGCCGGCCTCATGGTGCGGCTCAGGCGCGGCCTGTGGCTGCTTGATCGCTCCGCGACCGCCGAGGGTCTTGCGATCGAGCTGACAGCTCCGTACCCCTCGTACGTGTCACACGTATCGTCGCTCTATACGCACGGGGTCATCGACCAGGTCCCGGCAGAGGTGCACGTGGTCGCCGCGGGCGCGGAGCCACGGCGGATCCGGACGAGCCGCGGCGCCTTCCGGATCCATCGGATATCACCGCGGCTATTCGGCGGCTTCACGACCATCGATGGCGTTCCGCTGGCGACGGTCGAGAAATCCCTGTTCGACTGGGCGTACCTGTCGGTGACATCGGGACGTCCCCATGCACGTTTGCCGGAGACGGACTGGCCGCCGCAGCTAAAGCGCCGCGAACTCGAACGCTGGCTCGAGCGGATCGATGTATCCCGGATCCGGACGTTGACCCGACAGCTGATCATCGATTGCACGGAGCCGATCTCGTAGCGGCGATGCTCCATGGTCATCGGCGAGGTCCTCGCGTTCAGGCCGTCCATGCTCAGCACGGTCCAGCGGTTCGAACTCACTCGTATATCCGGGCTCCGCGGGTTTCAGTCGGTGGCGGTGGGTCCGGCTGATGCTCGACGCTTGACGAGACCGACCCGGTGAGCGCAACGTCACAAGGACGGAGGGAGACCGCATACGAACCTGCCCGGCCGAACGAGGGGGACGAAGATGCGAGCCGTCGCTGTGCTGTTCATCTTGGGACTGCTTCTCACGGGCGCTGGGGTTGCCGCCGCGACCGATGCAGAGGCGAGCGACGTGCCTGGCGCCTCGCCGTCCCCGAGCCAGGAGCGACCACTCACCACCGACGAACTGCTCGCCCTCCAGGCCGAACTCGCGCCGGTGCGACCTCCGATGACCGTCATCGCGGAGGCGAGCATCGGCGATGACACTGCCGTGGGCAGCGGTCCCCTCTGTCCCCGAGGCCGTGAAGCTCTCTGCGTTATCGGCGTGCTGAAGACGACCGATGGGACGAGGTCGGTGGTCGTCGCCGACCGCGACGTCCGTGACCTCTACCAACGCCCGCACCGCATCGAGGGCCTGCTGGCCTTCCGCCTGGACGGCACGCGCACCGTCTTCCTCGGGCGCGTAGCCGTGCCGGCCGATCGCCCGCTCGTCGCACCGGTCAGTCCCGAGACGATGGCCTGGGCCGACGAGACGAACGCTGGCGAGCTCATTGTCGTGGACGGCTGGCTGACCGTCCTTGGCTGGGGAGTGCCCTGTCCGGCGCCACCTCAAGACATCATCGGAGATGTCAGCCCCGAGGATTCACCGTTCGCGCGCTGTCCGGCCGGCTGGATCACCGCCGATCCGACCATGCCGGAGCAGTCGCCCGATCGAATGGTGATGAGGCCGCCCGGCTTCGGTATCCCGGTGCAGGCCTCCGCGTACTGGGACTATGCACCCGATCCAGGCGAGACCGTGGACTGGGCGCCACCGCCAAGACAGGGGCGCTATCTGCTGCGCCACGTCGGCGTGAACGACGGGCCACCGACCGGGTGGCAGGTGGTGGGGCGCCTCGAATCGGCTGGCACGCCCGATGGTGGAAAGCCCGCGATGACCGCAGAGTCGGCCCCGTCCCCGGCCCCGTCTCAGGTGGCGCGGCCGACCACGAACGAGCTGGCGATCTTCTCGTCGGCGATCAAGAGCACCGTGATGCCATGGCTCGAGGCAGAGCCGACGTACGCGGGGACCCGGCTCGATCCTGAGACCGGCCAGCTCGTGGTGAGCCTGACCCGCGATGACCCTGCGGTCGTCGCCAAGCTGGATGCGCGGGTCCCGGGCGGGCGCGCTGGTTGGCGCCTGGAGCCTGCCGCCTACACCTGGCAGCAGCTGAAGGCAGCGACGAGGGCGGCGGTGAGTGCAGCCGGGAAGCCGCGCTCGGGTCTGCCGGCCGCCAAGCGGCTGGAGTCGTCGTGGATCGAAGTCGAAGAGAACCGGGTCGGGCTGCGCTTCGAGCGCGGCGCGATCAAGCGCGGGGACATCGCCGTCGCCGAGGATGCATGGGCGCGGGCGCTCGGCGTGCCGATCTACATCTGGCGAGAGGAGATCGCCCCGTCGGAACCTCTGGCCGGGGAATGGACCGCCGTCCCCGATGCGCCCTGGGGTGCGGCCAACGCCATCGCCGTCGCGGTCGATGGGACATGCTCGTCCTCGACCGTGAGACCGGGCGAGTCCTGCGGTACGACCCGGACTCGCGCCGATGGGAGCGTGGGGCAAGGTCGCCGAAGCGCTTCGACTCCTTGAGCCCGTGGGTCTGGACAGGGAGCGAGTTGATCGTCCTGGACACGCGCGAGCCGGACCGCATCCTCGCCTACGACCCTGCGCGGGACCGCTGGCGCCGACTCCCGCCATCACCGCTCACTGGCTCGGACCTGGCGGTCTGGGCTGATGGGCACCTGGTCGTGGCCGACCAGAACCTTGTTGAGTCACTTGCCCTGGACGTGGCATGTGATGTCCACCTGTGCGTGTCATCTTCGTGTCCATCCGACAGGACATCAACGGCCTGGGTCTTCCCCGATAGTCGGCTGGCGGCCGCGGTCGTCGATCGCTTGACGTACCGGGCCCATGTCATCGAGACCGGCAGCGAGTCCGCGCAGACGTTGAATCTATGCAGATCGGGCCTGGAGACCGACGGCGAAGCACCTCGCGGTGGACCAGCACCGGCGCCGGGTGACGCTCCAGGACAAGCTCGCGACGGTCGGCCGCGAACAGGCGACCGTCGCCCATGAGGCGGATCCGATGAGTGAGGTCGACGAGCACCTCGACACGCCGGTCGACGACGACGTGCTCCGGCTCATCTTCACCGCGTGCCATCCCGTCCTGACCGCCGACTCACAGGTCGCCCTGGTGCTTCGGACGCTCGGGGGCCTTCAGACCCGTGAGATCGCGCGGGCCTTCCTCGTCCCCGAGGCGACGATGGGGCAGCGGATCTCACGCGCAAAGAAGACACTTGCCGACAACCACGTCCGGTTCGCCATTCCGGATTCAACCGATCTGTCGTCCCGCCTCAGCGCGGTCCTCGGGGTCATCTACTTCATCTTCAACGAGGGCTACAGCGCGAGCACCGGCGACGACTGGACGCGGCCTGCCCTCTGCCATGATGCGCTCCGGCTCGGGCGCGTCCTCGCCAGCCTGCGCCCCGCCAATCCAGAGGTCCACGGGCTCGTCGCGCTGATGGACTCCAGGCGTCGCGGATTCCCGCCCGGACGACAGAGGCTGGGGAGGCGGTCCTGCTTGATGACCAGGACCGGCGCTTGTGGGACCGGCTGCTCATCGGGCGCGGCCTGGCCGCCCTCGAACACGCAGAGGACCTCGGCGGCGGTGCCTACACCCTCCACGCCGCGATCGCGGCGTGCCATGCGCGCGCGCCTTCCGTCGACGAGACCGATTGGCGGCGGGTCGCCGCCCTCTACACCGTCCTCGCGCACCTGGCGCCCTCGTCGGTTGTCTTCCTCAATCGCGCGGTGGCCTTGGGCATGGCAGAGGGTCCCCGGCACGGGCTCAAGGTCCTTGACCCGCTTACCGACGATCCCGCGATGGTAGGGTACCCCCAGCTTCCGGCGGCCCGGGCAACCTTCCTGCAACGGCTGGGGCGGACTGAGGAGGCGCGTCACGAGTTCGCGCGAGCCGCGTCGCTGACGCAGAACGCGAGCGAGCGTCGGCTCTACCTCCGCCAAGCGGCAAAGCCGGGCAACTGAAGCGCTGCCGGAGTGATCGTGAGTATGCGCGTGATGCTGGGTGCTCGCGTGACATCGGCCGGGCAGACGTCCGGACGCTGGGCCTATGGCTCAGCCGTCGGCGGACATTCGCTCGAGAACGACGCAGAACCTCATCCAATATGGGGCGGTGCGAGCCAGCCGCCTCGCGAGTTCGGAGGACCTCCGAGACCCTGCGCATCGCCAAGCGCCCGCCCAAACGAACGCATGTGATGCTGCTGCTGTCGGGCGCTGCTGCCGCTGTCCTCTCACTCGCGATCGTGGTTGCCTGGGTCTCCTGACACACAGCTACAGCCACGTCGCCCAACTGTGAGTACGCTCTACCATGCGGGCCGCGGCGGCCTGGCAATCGCGCTCGCGTCCGCCATCCACGTCGTCCTCGTCGCCGGCTCCGGCGTGGACGTGGACGGGGTTCCGGCGACCGGCAGTCGTGGGCTCGATGGAGCCGCCCTCGCCCTAGCCGTGGGTGGTGCAGACGTCAGCCGCAGGCGCGCGGCGAGCCCGACTTCACGACGTCGGGGTCGTGTGGGATCCGGTCGTCCGCCGCGTAGTCCGGCGTCCAGACCACCTCGTTGCGGCCGGTGGCGAGGCCGTTGATGCCCCCGTGGATGGGGAACTCCTGGGTCCGCTGCCACGCCCGGGTCTCCTCGTCCATGCCGACCGATCCCGACCGGCGCCAAAGCCTGCGGCGAGCCGGCCACGCCGCTGCATTTATGCACTTCGTATTCGTTGGGACGGGCACGCAGTTGACTTCCACAGTTGTCAAAGATATCTTTGCCTCTGTGAAGGTGACGGATCCGCAAGCTATTCGCGCAATGGCCCACCCTGTTCGCCTCGATCTGTTGGGCTTGCTCGTCGCCATCCAGCCTGCCACTGCGGCTGAATGCGGTCGGCGGCTCGGGCTGAGTCAAGCGACCTGCTCCTTCCACCTACGCCAACTCGAGCGGTACGGGTTCGTGCACCGTTCCGAACCGCTGGGAGATGCTCGAAAACGTCCGTGGCGGCTCGTCGACCTCGAGCAGTCTTGGACGGCGTCGCCGGACGATCCCGCAACCGCACAGCTCGATCGCGTCCTCGTGCAACACGAAGCCGACCGCCGCATGCAATGGATCGCTGCGAGGCCGCGAGCGGATCCGGCATGGGTCGGTGCAGCCTTCTTCGGCGGAGCGTCCTTGCCGATGACGATCGCCGAACTCGATGATGTCGCGTCGCGCCTGCGCGAGATTCTCGAACCCTTCGTGGACCGCATCGCGAAGCGGAACACCGTGCCGGCGGACGCTCGCATCATCCGCTTGGTGTTCGGTGCGACACCGCTCGACGTGCCCGACCCGCAACCTCGAGAAGAGCTCTCCACCACACGGTCATCGGCCCGACAACGAAACGAGAGATCATGACGACTGAACTCGCCCGCGAATGCGCCGTACCGACCGCCCTCGGCGCTCTCCGCGCCGGTGTGTGGGTCCCGGATCTGCCCGGCCCCCTGCCGGGCGTCGTCCTGGTAGACGGATCCGGCGACGGCGCCTACGACGACTGGGGTGGTTGGCCCGAACGCATCGCCGATTGCGGAGCAGTGGTGCTCACACACGACAAGCCGGGCAGCGGCGGCTCACCAGGCAACTGGATGGACCAGGACCTCAACGACCGATGCGTTGAGACACTCTCTGCGATCGAGGTGCTGCGCGCGCAGCCCGAGGTTGCCGGCCCGGTCGGACTCTTCGGTGTGAGCCAGGGCGCCTGGGTGGCGTTCCTCGCCGCCACATCGGATTCCTCCAGCGTCGACTTCATCGTGTCGGTGTCTGGCCCAGGTGTATCGGTGCACGAGCAGGACCGTCACCGGATCGAGGTCGCGCTTCGATCGTCAGATCTGCCGCCGAGCAGTGTCGACGAAGCACTCATCTGGATCGACGAACGCACTCGGAGGCTGCTCGCCGGCGAATCGCTCGACCAAATAGTCGACGAGCAACGGCTCCGCGCGAGCCATCCATGGGCTCCGATCGCCCTCGAGTTCTTCGATCAACCTGCGGCGCTGCGATACCTGTCGCGAATTCTCGCATTCGACCCGGTGCCGATCCTGCCCCACATCACGTGCCCCGTCCTCGCCCTCTTCGGAGCGGCCGACACCCTCGTGCCAGTCGCAGCGAGCGTCGAAGCATTCACCAAGTATCTCCCTCGCCTCCCAGGCGATTCCAACGGCCTCGCCGTATTTCCCGGCGCAAACCATGGCCTCTTCACCGCCGACCCAATTGACGGGGTCGACCGCACCTCCCAACTCGCGCCCGGCTTCCTCCCAATGGTCACCGCATTCATCGCACAAGTCCACCCAATCGGCTGACGAGCACATTCGCGAGCACATATCGTTCACGGCCCTCGCACACCTGAGCGTCCAGGTACGGCACGCTCGTTCGAGGAAGTGTTTGGCGAAACACCGCATCGCGCGCTGCAGCGGCGTCGCATCGAGCCGGCCATGTACCTACCCAACCAAGGATGAATCCATGACCACAACACCGTCGACCGTTTCGTTCGATACCGAGTTGACCGCGTTCGGCAATAACACCGGCATCGTCGTCCCACCCGAGGTGATCAACGAACTTGATGCCGGAAAGCGGCCAGCGGTCGATGTCGACCTCAACGGCTACAAGTTCCGCAGCACGATCGGGGTCATGGCAGGACGATCGCTTATCAGCGTGAGTGCAGCTATCCGCAAGGACACCGGTCTCGCAGCCGGTGACCCGATCAACGTCACGCTCACCCTCAACGACACCTCTCGAGAGGTCTCGATCCCCGAGGACTTCGCCACAGCCATGCGAAGAAACGCAGGGACCGAAGAATTCTTCGCGGCCTTGTCGAACAGCCTTCAGCGCTACCACATCGACCAGATCACCAGCGCCAAGACCGATGAAACCAGACAGCGGCGCATCGACAAAGCCATCGGTCGCTTCCTCGAAGGCAAGAAGCGCTGACAGCTCCCGCTAGCCCGTCGAGGAACGCAGCGCGGGCCGCTCGATATCAGCGACAGACCCAAATCGTTCGGACCGTCCGAGATCGACACGTAGGTGAGCGGGTGCCCGTGCGATATCGCGCGACTCGCTGGCGGGTAAGGACTGGCCCATACCGCCGGGTGGGCGTGGCACGTTTCCGAGCATTCGGCTCGCGGGAGGCCGGGTGTGTGCGGTGTCAAATGGGTCGCTCGTGAACATTCTGATCGACTCGGACCCGGTCGGTGTGTCATCGTGTCGACGTGGAGCACGAGAGAGTTGGAGGAACTCGAAGAGGCCATGTGGCGCCCGGCAACGAGGGCGATCGACGCTGGATGGAGGCACACCTCGCCGAGGGCTTCGTCGAGTTCGGCCAATCAGGACGGTGCTATTCGCGCGCTGATCTCCTTGATCTGGAGGTCGGACATTACTCGGCTGTCCTACCGCTTCAAGATCTCACCCTGCGGCCCCTCGGCGAGCGCCACGTGCTCCTCATGTTCGAGAGCGAGATGAACGGGATCCGAGCGAATCGCAGCTCCATCGGGGAAGGAACCGAATCAGGCTGGCTCATGGAATTCCACCAGGGAGCATCAATATCCGGGATTTCTTGACGTCGGAGCATCAGAGAGTCTCTGGGACGAAACGGTCGCTCGCCGTGTGATTCTGGGGTATGAGCCACTTGTCGGGGCGACCAGCCGCTGGCACATATCATTCAGGCGCCAGCGAGCACACGAACACGCGATAGCGGCACGTCCGCGCTCGGGGTTATGGTCGACCAGCCGGATGCCAAAGAGCGGGCCACCGCCCGCGAAAGGCGGTGCCTGAGCACTCTGAGAATCGTCAGTAAGGAGCATGCGCGATCAGTTGGGAGGGACGTTCTGGTTGAGACGGAACAGATTGGTCGGGTCGTACTGACCCTTGATCTCCGTCAGCCGTTCCCAAGTCGCGCCCGGGTATGCGGCCCAGATGCGGGCCTCGCCCTCGTCGCCGAGGAAGTTGACATATGCACGGTCGTCACCCTGATGCATGGCTGCCGCGAATTCGGCAATCCAGGCCTCGCGCACGAGCTTGTCCTGTGGCCCCTCGTAGAACGCGGCCAAGCTGACCATGATCGGGCTCGTCCGGTGGGCGAACGCCGTCGCGTCGACCGGCACGCGGGCCATGGCCCCGCCCAGCACCCGGAGCTGCGCCACACGCATTGACGCGTCCGAGCTGTCGAGGAACGCCATGATCGTCGCGGCCACCCCGTGATCGATCGCGTCGACGAACATCGTGCGCGACCCAAGGAGCTCATCAGCTACGCGCTGTACGACGTGCGGGCCATTCACCCCGACCTGTTCTGGGCGATCCGCGGCGGCGGTGGCGATTTCGGGGTCGCGATTCGGTTCCAGTTCCGGTTGCACCCGGGGCGATGAAACCGGCGACCGTGACCGCGGTGGCCCATACGGAAGGAGAACCGGCATGACGGTCAAGCGGCGGAGCCCCCACGCCGTCATCCTCACGACGCCGAGCGATCGCGAGTTCCGCGTCGAGCGCGTCTTCGACGCCCCGATCGAGCGGGTCTGGGCGACGTACACGGACCCGATCCTCATTCCGGAGTGGTGGGGTCAGGGCACGACCGTCGACCGTCTCGAACTCCGGAAATCGCTCGCGGGTCGTGATGGTCTGGCATCGGCCTCCAGAGCCGCCCGCAGCGTCACCAACGCCCGGTTGCAGCGCGAGCCCACGGTGCCGGGCGGGATATCGAGGGCCTCGGCCACCCGCGCCACCGGCCAGTCGAGCATGTAGCGCAGCACGATGACGACCCGGTGCTCGACAGAGAGCCGACGAAAGCCACGGGTGAGCTGGTCACGGTCCAGCACGCTCGCCAGGTCATCGATGGCGCGTGGTTCGACCGCAGTGTCGATCGCAGACGCCGGCAGCCGACCCGGGCATCGGGCGGCCTCCGCATAGCAGGCGCGGACGAGCAGCCGGTAGGACCAGCCATCAAACCGCTGCGGGTCGCGCAACGCGGCAGGGAGCGCCACATCGTGAGCAGCGCCCACCGGGTCGCGTCCTCAGCCGCGGTCGGTTCGTCCAGGACGCTGACCGCGATACGAAAGAGTCGGAGATGGGCGACGGTCACGATCGACTCGAACGCCTGCTGGTCCCCCTGCTGTGCCCTGATCACGAGCTTCGGATCCATGGTCCCCACGACGATATCGTCGGCCATCGGTCGACGAGCGAGCGCTGAACACGAGCCCGCTACTCATATGTGGGGTCGCCGGGCCCATCCGTTTCCATCGTCATCCCGGGCGTGGCGCCATCATCCATCGCCTTCGACCGCCAGCTCGACATCGAGGATGCAGTGATCGGCGCCGCGTGAGGCACAGTCGGGCTCGCTCCGGACGGGTGCAAGCCCCGGACCGGTCAGCACCATGTCGATGCGCAGGAGCCCGAAGGGCAGCTCGGTGTACGGCGGCCGCCACGTGTGGCCGAAACCGGTGCCGGCAGCACGGTACGAGTCCACGAGGCCGTCGACCAGCTCGTCGTAGGCGATCTCGCGGTCGGTCAGGTTGAGATCGCCCAAGAGCACCACAGGTCGGCCCTCCGCGACCGACTCGTCGATCACACTTCGCAGCTCGGTCAGCGCCTCGTCGCGGCGGCTCGGTGCATAGGTAGGGCCTAGCGGTCCGAGCGCCAGGGGCGGCGGCGCATGGGCGACGACGACATCCAGCCCGGACATGCCGGGTGCCCGCACGGTGGCGGCGATGTGGGGTGGATCACTGTCAGCCACGACCGACCCCTCGATGGGCCAGGAGCTGAGCAGGCCCAGGCCGTCCCACTCGCCCGACGGTCGAAGCACCTGGTGGGGGAAGAGCCCACGCAACACGTCGGAGCCGGAGATGATGACGGCCCGCTCGGGCGAGAGCTCCTGCAGCGCGATGATGGCCGGGGCTCGGTCGGCAAGCGCCGCGATGAGCGTGTCTGCCGGCACCGCATCGTGATAGGTGTTCCAGCCTGCGAAGGCATCCCCTACGCAACCTGGAGATCACGATTACGATGCGGCACGATGGTGGTTGATGAGGCGGTCGATGAGGTGGCCGATGAGGTGGCCGTGCGCCCGGGCCGGAGCGCATTCGCCGCCGCCTTCCTGTCACTGATCCTCCCCGGGCTCGGCCACGCCTACCTGGGCCGCTGGCTGCGAGCAGTGGCATGGGTGTCCCTGCCCGTCATCGTCTTCGCCGCCGTCATGGGCACGGGCGTGAGCGTGGGCTGGCGAGATCTTGCCACCCGGCTCATCGACCCGGACGTCCTCGTCGGTGTCGTCGGCTTCCTCATCATCGACCTCGTCTACCGCCTGCTGGCCATGCTCGATGCCTACCGGCTTGGCACGGACGCCGCGGTCGGCTCTGGAAACACACGCGTGCTCTCTGGCGTGGGCCTGGCGGCCCTCGTCATCGTGCTGGTCGGCAGCCATCTGACGCTGGCGCAGCCGGTGCTGTTCGCACGCGACACGCTCACCGATCTCACCGACAGCGGCGACACCAGCGAGATCATCAGCCCGGAGGACCTCGCCCGCGCCGGTCCGGACCTCGTACTCCGGACACAAGAGCCGGGCGACGGGGCCTCGTCCGATCCGCCAGCTTCGGCGAGCAGCGATGGCACCTCGGCACTTGGCACCGCGAGGTCGAACGCGTCGGAGCCGTCGCCTGCGGCCGGCGGCGAGGTCACTGCGGCAGGGTGGGACAGCGACGGCAAGGACCGACTCAACATCCTGCTCATCGGCAGCGATGGCGGGCGCCAAGGGAGCGCAGACAGCAGTCTGCTGACGGACACGATGATCACCATCAGCGTGGACCCCACCACGGGCCGAGTGGCCTTCATCTCGCTGCCGCGCGACACCACCGGCGTGCCCTTGCCCGCGGGCTGGCCGGCCTCTCGTGCCCTGGGTGGCAAGTACAGCAACAAGATCAATACGCTCTACACCATCGCCCGCAGCCGGCCCGACCTCGTCCCCGGCAATGACCGGGAGCGCGGCTACAACGCGCTGATGGGCACGTTGGGTGAGCTCTACGACCTGGAGATCCCCTACTACGTGGCGGTGAACCTCAGCAGCTTCCGTTCCATCGTCAATACCCTGGGCGGCGTCGTCGTGGACGTGCAGCTGCCCGTCTCCGACGTTGGCTATCCCGCCGACGATGGGCGCGGCAAGATCAAGCTCTACGTGCCGCCCGGCATCCAGCGCATGAACGGCCAGGATGCGTTGGCGTATGCCCGCTCGCGCCATGCGACGACGGACTTCGACCGTTCCGCCCGACAACAGCGTGTCGTCACCTCTGTGCGCGAACAGACCGACATCGACGACCTCCTCCGGCCCGGCGTCATCACCGACCTCATCAAGGAGCTGCGCGAGGACGTCAAGACCAACATCCCGCCCAAGCTGGTGCCCAATCTGCTTTCCCTGGCCCAGGACGTCGACCTCGACCGACGGGAGAATCTGGTCCTCTCAAGCAGTCGCTTCGTCACCGATTGCTATCCCGACTGTCCTTCCGGGCAGGCCGATCTCATCGCCAAGCCGGCCGCCATCAAGTCCGCGGTCCAGAACATCTTCAGCCATACCAAGAAGCAAGCCACGGCCATCAACGAGGTCCGCGCGGAAGACGCCGTTGTCCACGTCATCAACGGCGAGTCGGGTCCCAATACCAAGGCCGTCGACATCGCCACCGCTCTCGGCAGAAAGGGCATCTCAGCCATCGTGCCACCCATCAACGGCGGCAAGGCCGACCGCGACGACTATGCAGGCACCGTCATCACGCTCTACAACGGCGCGGAAGCGACGATGCCAGCGACCGTGGCGGCCCTGGAGCGGACCTTCAAGGACGGGGGCCAGGAGGTACGGATGGCCGTCGATCCAGAGCAGCCAGCTGACATCGTCATGACCGTCGGTGCCGAGACCAAGGCGCTCAAGCCCTAGCGATGCGACTGGCGCCGGCTGCATGCAGCTCGATCAGGGTGCCTCGACAGGGCGCGAGTAGCGACCAGATGCGTTCCTCGATGGCCGCCAGGTCCGCCAGGTCGAGTCCTCCATGAGCTGCACTGGGCGCTGTCGAAGGCGCCAGTCTATCGAGTGCGACGGCAGCACGTCAGGCTCGCTGCGGCGATCGGTGAAGAGAACTTCATCAACGGGGTGACGTGAAGGTGACGAATGGGCCCTTCACTCTGCCCAATCGAGTGTCGATGCTGCGCCCAAAAGATTGCTCTATGGCGTGCGTACCCCGGCGGCAGCGCGATCGGGGGAATCCAGGAATGCGCAAGATCGCAGTCTTCGCGGCAGCCCTGCTGGCCGTCGTCATCCTCTCGGTGCCCGCTTCTGCCGCGACCGGCTGGACGGCACCCAAGCTCATCTGGGACGCGAAGTACACGTCGTCCTCGATGGTCGCGGACGGTCAAGGAGCCGTGCACATGGCGGTCGTCGGCCGGACGGGGATCTGGTATCTCACCAACAAGACCGGGCGCTGGACGCGGGTCCGGATCTCCGACCGCGGAAGTGACCCACAGATCGCGCTCGATCGATCAGACCACAGCCTGACGGTCGTGTACGAGGTCGATGACGGCGAGTGCTGTCCCGGCAGCAGCGAGCTGTCCTATGTCACGGACCGCCATCCGGATGGCCCGGGTGCGTGGTCCGTGACATAGCACGATCCCCGACGGTGGCGGGCCGTACACGTCTCATCCGTCGGTGGTCGTGCGCGATGGCGTCATCGCCATCGCCGCCAACGTGGGGCTCTACGACGCCACGGTCGTCGAGTTCATCACCAACGTCGCCGGCCACTGGACGCACTGGGACATCTCTGGCAGGGGCCAGCGCCAGGCGGGTGAGCCATCTCTGACCCTCGACCGGCAGGGTTGGCCCATCATCGCCTATCAGGTCCACGGAGCGTCTCGCAAGGCTGACGCAATCCGCCTGGCGCGAGGCGCGACCCAGACCGGCAGCTTCGCGACCGAGCGGGTGGTGGCCATGCGCGGTGCCACGGGTCCGTCGCTCGTCCTCAACGTGAAGGGACACCCGCGCTTCAGCTTCGACGCCGCGGACGGCACGCACCAGGCGAAGCGCGTGGCGTCGGGCTGGCGGGTCGGACGGGTCTGGCGGGCCGGCCACGACAGCCAGCTTCGACTTGGCGCGGGCGGACACGCACGGATCGACGGTTTGCGGGATGCTCCCACGAAGGGCGTCTGGTTCGCCAAGTGGTCGTCCGGCAACTGGCATCGCGTGCGTCTCGATACACGATCGTCCCACGAGGTCGCGATGGCCGTGGCGAAGGGGACCAGGACCGACCACATCGCGTATACGGTCGGCGGGCGCGTCTGGTACACGCATTCGAAGTGACCAGGTCCATCCCGGGGACGACTCAGCGGCGCGACATCCAGAGCCCGCCGGTGTGACGGTAGGAGACAGTCGGTCTGACGATAGGAGTGCGCCGGTCCCCGTCTGACGGCGGAGAGCCTGCCGATCCCGGTCTGACACTGCCCCGGGGCGTCGACTGACGACGCGGCCGACCCGTCGGGGACTACCATCGAGGTACGATCCGACCAGGGAGGCCCAGCATGCGTATCGCTCCTTCGATCCACCGACTCGGCGAGGCCCGAGTCAGCTGCTATCTCATCGAGGAGGCCGGTGAAGTGACGCTGGTCGACGCCGGCATGCCCGGCTACTACGGCCAACTGGCCGCTGAACTCACGGCCATGGGCCGGAGCATCGATGATCTCCGCGCCGTGGTCCTCACGCACGGGCACTCCGACCACGTGGGATTCGCGGAGCGCGTCCGCGATGAGCACGGGGTGCCGGTACAGGTCCACGAGCTCGATGCGGCGCTGGCTCGTGGCGAAGTACCGAATCCCAGCGCCGGCATGGGCGAGCGCAAGCTGGGCTCACTGCTGGAGTTCCTGCTTTGGGGCCTCCGTCGCGGCGCGCTGCGGACGAAACCACTGCTTGATGTGGCGACCTTCGGATCTGGAGCGACACTTGACGTACCCGGTGCCCTGCGGGTCATCCACACTCCCGGGCACACGCCCGGCAATACCGCGCTGCACGCGCCGGCACTGGATGCGCTCTTCGTCGGTGACACGTTGGCGACGCTGGCCGTCACCAGTGGCCGCCAAGGACCACAGGTCGCACCCTTCGGCGCTGACCCTGATGAGGCGCTCGCCTCTCTCGCCCATCTCGAGGGCATCGAGGCGAAGTGGCTGCTACCCGGTCACGGTGAAGCCTGGACGAGTGGCGTGACGGCCGCTGTCGAAGCCGCTCGCCAGACGGGCATCGAGCATCTTGCCCGCGCCTGAGATTGGTCGGCCAGGTGGCGACTCGACCTTGACCACCCCCGGGCCTGTCGGCATCCTCTGCGCGCTGGCGGAAGAGCAGGCGTTGCTGGTCGAGGCGCTGGGCGACCCACCTCCCCTGCCGGGCGCCGGGTTGGAGGCACGCCGCGGCCAGCTTGACGGGCGGGACGTGGTGGTGGCAGCTTCGGGCGTGGGCAAGGTCAAGGCAGCCAGCACCGCCACGCTGCTGGTGGAACGGTTCGGGTGCCGCGCCTTGATGCTCAGCGGGGTGGCGGGCGGTCTGGGAGACGAGTTGGCGATCGGCGACATCGTCATCGCTGACCGCGTCATCGATGTCGACTATGGCCGCATCACCGACGCCGGGCGCATCGTCTACCAGCCGGGAACACTGCCGCTGCCGGAGGTGAAGCCTGACCCGGGCTACCGACTCCCGGTTGCCTCGATCTCACGAGTCCGCGAGCGCCTGGGGGCGGCGGGTTTGGTGGCCACGCTGGGTACGGTCGTTACTGCCGATTCGTTCCTGGCCGCTCCGCGTGTCCGCGACGAGCTGGCCGGGGAGTGGGAGGCGCTCGCCATCGAGATGGAGGGTTCGGCGCTGTGTGGTGTGGCCGAGCGGTTCGGGATCCCCTGGCTGGTGGTGCGAGCCCTCAGCGACCGCGCCGGCGAGGAGTCACTCGTCGACTTCCGTACGTTCGTGGAGTCGGCCGCGGCCAGCTCCGCCCGGATCGTCAGGGAGCTGCTGCCGCTCTTCGACGACTGAGGAGGGTCGGCGCGTGCCGATGAGGCGTCGCGTGCGTCCCGTGGTGGTCGCTGGGGACTCGCGGTCGGTGGTCAGCACCCGGGCCTGTTCGTACCCACCCCACGGGTGAAGCGTCGGAGCATCGGCCTCCTCGACCCCAGATCCGGCCCCGTCGACCGCCTGCTCCGTCAAACGACCCGGGCGGACGGGTGAAACGTCGGGAATCCTGCAGATTGACCCGCCCCACGGGTGAAGCGTCGGAGCGACCTGGGTCTGCCGCGATCCAGGGGGCCGTGCGCCATCAGTTCACCCGTGGGGTGGGTAGCCGAGGGTCGCAGGCATAGGTGCGCGGTCAGTTCACCCGCGGGGCGGGTAGCGGACGGTCGGCGGGCCAGGTGCGCCGTAAGCTCACCCGCCGGACGGGTAGATCGTCGGAGCGGCGAGTCGTCGCCGCGCCGTGGTGCACCTGCACCGTCAGTTCACCCGCGGGGCGGGTAGCGGACGCTCGGCGGGCCAGGTGCGCCGCTCGGCGGGCAGGTGCGTCGGTCGGCAGGGAGCTCGCCGGAGGTGAAAGCGGTACCGCACCCGCCCCGCGGGGCGGGTAGCAGACGGTCAGTGGGCCAAGGCGGCCCGCGGTCAGTGCGTCAGGATCTGCGAGAGGAAAAGCTTGGTGCGATCGTGCTGCGGGTTCTCGAAGATCTGTTCGGGCGGACCCTGCTCCACGATGTTGCCGGCATCGAAGAAGACCATGCGGTCCGCGGCGGCCTTGGCGAAGCCCATCTCGTGGGTCACGCAGAGCATGGTCATGCCCGACTCGGCCAGCTCACGCATGACATCCAGCACCTCGCTGATCATCTCCGGATCCAGGGCAGAGGTAGGCTCGTCGAAGAGCATGATCTTGGGCTGCATGGCGAGGGCGCGGGCGATGGCCACACGCTGCTGCTGGCCACCCGAAAGCTGCGCGGGGTACTTGAGCGCCTGCTCGGGGATGCCCACACGATTGAGCAGCAGCATGGCCTGCTCCTCAGCCTGCTCGCGACGCACTTTGCGCACGCGGATCGGCCCCAAGGTCACGTTCTGCAGAACGGTCAGGTGCGGGAACAGGTTGAACGACTGGAAGACCATGCCGATCTCGCTGCGGATGGCAGCGATGTTGCGGATGTCGTTGGAGAGCTCGATGCCATCGACGATGATATCGCCGCGCTGGTGCTCCTCGAGCCGGTTGATGGTGCGGATGAACGTCGACTTGCCCGAGCCAGAGGGACCGGCGATGACCAGCACTTCGCCATACTTGACGGTGATGTCGATGCCGGTCAGCACATGCAGTTCACCGAACCACTTGTGCACCCCGCGACAGACGATGATGTCGTCGGCGTCCTCACCCGGCGGCGTGCGATCCACGTCGCGGGGTCTGGTCGAGATACCTTGCACGTGCGGGTCACTCATCGTTCACCGATCCCAAGCTCCTTTTCAAGACGATAGCTTGCCTGTGAGAGTGTGTAGCTGAGGACGAAGAAGATGGCGGCCACGAAGAGGTAGACCTCGAAGGACGCACCGATCCACTCCGGCTGGGCCAGCACGGCGCGGCCGATACCGAGCAACTCAAGGAGCCCGATGATGGCCACCAGCGTGGTGTCCTTGAGCAGGCTGATGAAGAGCCCCACGTTGGCCGGGATGGTGATGCGCAGCGCCTGCGGCAGGACGATGTAGAGGTTGGTCTGCCAGCTGCGCAGGCCGATCGCCTGCGCCGCCTCCACCTGACCCCGGGGGATGGCCTGGAGCCCGCCACGCACGTTCTCCGCGACGTAGGCAGCGCTGAAGATGGTGATGCCGCCGATGGCACGGAAGACGTTCTCGACGCGGATCCCCTCAGGCAGGAACAGCGGGAACATGAGCGCCGCCATGAACAGGATGGTGATCAGCGGCACCGCGCGGATGACCTCGATGAAGACCGTGCTCAACAAGCGGATGACCGGCAGGTGACTGCGACGGCCGACCGCGAGCGCGACACCGAAGGGGAACGAGAGCGCGATGCCTGCGGTCGAGAGCAGCATCGTGAGCAGAAGTCCACCCCACACGTTGGTCGACACGCCCGGTAGCAGGCTCGATTCGCCGAGCCCTTGCAGCAGGAGGGTAGCGGCGATGGCTGTCACCGCCCAGCCCAGCAGCATCCAGCGCCGCGAGAGCGGCCATCGTTTCGCCGCGGTCATGGCCATCAGCAGCAGCACCGCGTTGGCCACCATGGCAGCGGCGCCGACGAACCCCATCCCCGAGACGATGGCCAGGAAAGCGATGGCGACCTGCCCTGCAGCCAGCATGATGGCCATCATCCGCACCGCTCCGCTGCGCATCCTGCCCGCGGTGAGACCGGTCATCACGGACAACGTCAGCATGGTCACCCAGACGCGGTAGATCTCATCCTGGGGATACAGGCCCACCAGGAAGAGGCGCATGTTGGTGGTGATCACGCCTGTGCGGGCATCGAAGATGGCCCACTCGAGGAGCTTCCATGCGGCAAGCGCCACGACCAGGCCCACGACGATGGTCGCGATGCCGCTGGACTTGCTGTTGAACAGGTTGTGACGCAACCAGCCCATGGCTCCGACCTCGCTGCTCGGCGGGCGGATCTCGGACGGCTCGATGGGCGTCGTCACGCCCGGTGGCCTAGCGCTCATGGATCTGCACGGCACGGTTGTAGATGTTCATGACCAACGACGTCAGCAGGCTGATGACGAGATAGACGCTCATCACGATGATGATCACCGCCACCGGTTGCCCGGTCTGCTCCGAGATGGTGCGGCTGACGTTGAAGAGGTCGGCATAGCCGATGGCCAGGGCCAGGCTGGAGTTCTTGATGAGATTGAGGTACTGGCTGGTCAGCGGCGGGATGATGATCCGCAGCGCCTGCGGCAGCACCACCAGGCGCAGCGTCTCGCTCTCCTTGAGCCCGATGGCGCGGGCTGCCTCAAGCTGCCCCTTGCTGACGGCCTCGATGCCACCGCGGATGATCTCGGCGATGAAGGCCGCGGTATAAAGCGCGAGGCCCAACGTCAAGGCCGCGAACTCCGGCGTGAACTTCAGGCCACCGGTGAGGTTGAACTTGCCCAGCACGGGCTCCTCGAAGGTGACCGGGGCTGCGGCCATGAGGAACCAGCTGACGATGGGGACACCAAACAGGATCAGCAGCGAGATGGGCCGCAGGCCGTTGGCCGGACGACCGGCAGCCTCGCGGCGCCAGGCCGCGGACCAGACCAGGGCGGCGACCACGATGCCGACGACGACGATAGTCAGCCAGATCCATCCATCGGAGGCCAGCTGTGGTCGCGGCATGAAGATGCCGCGCTGGCTGAGATAGACCGAGCCGGGCAGCGTGATGGATTCGCGCACGCCCGGCAGCTGCAGGAAGACCACGAAGTAGATGACGAAGAGCTGTACCAGCAGCGGCGTGTTGCGAAAGAGCTCGACGTAGCCCAGCGCAAGCTTGTTGACCAGCCAGTTCTTCGAGAGCCGGGCGATACCGATGACGAGGCCCAGCAGGGTGGCCAGGAAGATGCCCACCACGCTGACCATCAACGTATTCAGGAGGCCGACCAAGAGGGCGTCGGAATAGGTGTGGGTGGAATCGTAGGGGACGACCGTCTCGGCGATCTCGAAGCCGGCGGTCAGTCCCAGCCAGCTCAGGCTGGGCAGGAAGCCCTTCTCGGCCATGGCCGAGTAGAGGTTGTTGAACAGGTAGCCGAGCACCAACAAGACGACCGCAAGGACGATGACCTGGCTGAAGACCGCCAGCACGCGGACATCCCGATAGAACGGGACGGACGCGGTGGATCGGCGATCGCTCTGCGGCTCGGTCATGGAGCGTCAGCTACGCATGAGGTGGTCGACATGAAGAAACCCCGGGGCAACGGATGGCCGTCGCCCCGGGGATCAGTCTACGTCGCTCGACTAACGGAAAGGCGGCGAGTACATAAGCCCGCCGTTCGTCCACAGGGCGTTAGGCCCACGCTCCAGGGCGAGTGCCGTGTCCGGCCCGAAGGCGCGGTCGTAGATCTCACCGTAGTTGCCCACGGACGAGATCACGTCGACCACGAACGTGTTGGACAAGCCCAACAGCGAGCCCAGCTCACCGGTCTCGCCCAACAGTCGCTGCACGACCGGGTTCTCGCCACCGGCGAACTCGCCGATGTTCGCGGAGGTGATCCCCAGCTCCTCAGCCTCCATGGTCGAATTGACGACCCAGGTCACGACGTCGGTCCACTGGTCGTCACCATGGGCAGTCAGTGGAGCCAGCGGCTCCTTGGACATCACCACGTCGAGGATGACGTGGTCGTCGGGATTGGCGAAGGTCGAACGACGACCGACCAACTGCGAGCGGTCGCTGGTGACCGCGTCACAACGACCCTCTTCATAGGTGCCGTAGACCGAATCGATCTCGGCCGCCACGACCGGCTCGTAGGTCAGCCCACGGAAGCTCATCTGGTCGGCCAGGTTCTGCTCGGTCGTCGTGCCCGAGGTCACGCAGATGGTGGCGCCATCAAGATCTTCAAGGGTGGTCGCGCCCAGGTCGGCGCGAGTCATCATGCCCTGGCCGTCATAGAAGATGGTGGGGCCGAAATCGCCCCACGAGGCGTCGCGGCTGAGTGTATTGGTGGTGTTACGGAAGATGACGTCGACCTCGCCACCCTGGATGGCGGTGGCACGCTGGTCGGCGGTGAGTGTTCGGAACTCGACGGCGTTGGCATCTCCGAGCACGGCCGCCGCGACGGCACGACAGTAGTCACCGTCCATGCCTTCATACAGGCCGGTGTCCGCGTTGAGGACGCTCATGCCGGGAAGCCCGCCGTTCACGCCGCAAACGAGCTGGCCGCGTGACTGGACCTCAGCCAGCCTCCCACCAGCCTGGGCGTACACGGCAGACGATCCAAGGACTAGGGCTCCGATGACGAGCCCGGGTACGAGTCTCTTCAAGACATCTCCTCCTCTGTTCCTGCTCCGGACAGGGGGGCACGTATGCACCCCCCGCGTCGGCGCACGATACCACTCCGCTATGCGTGAGGGCCGACCGGGCAGGTCGCGACCACGCCCGAAAACCCTCCTTCGCGCGAGCGGGGCGCCCGGATGTCACCGAACCGCGCCCGCCGTGGTGCGTAGACGCAACACCGGATGCCACGCATCAGAACCAGGTCCGCAGGCGCCGGTAGAGATCCTCGAAGCGTTGGTGCGCGTCACCTGCCTGTCGGTGACGAACCGGGTCAGGCTCGAAGGTGGCATCGATCGACGAGAGCGAACGCGCTGCGGACCAGTCGTCGATAAGGCCCACGGCCACGCCTCCGACGACGGCAGCACCGAGCGAGTTGGCCTCGTTGACTACGGTCCTCCGGCGCACCGGCAAGCCCCAGGTGTCGGCCATCAGCGCCAGCCATAGGTCGCTGCGCGCGCCACCGCCGATGGCCTCGATGACCGAGATGGAGTGTCCCTGCGGCAGCACGTCACGCAGGCTCGTCAGGATCGACGCCATGCTGAACGCCACGCCCTCGAGCACCGCGCGTGCCAGGTGCGCGCGGCCGTGGTGACGGGCCAGACCCACGAAGGTGCCACGTGCGCGCGGGTCCCAGATGGGCGCCCGCTCCCCCATCAGGTAGGGCAGGAAGAAGAGGCCCTCGGCGGACGCCTCCACCTCCGCGGCGCTGGCCAGGAGCGCGTTCAGCTCGGTCCCGAGTGCGACCCCCAGTGTCCCGGCCAGCCAGTCGAGCGAGGCGCCCGCGGCCTGCATGGCGCCGAGCGGCAGATAGCGACCGGGGATGACATGATCGAACGTCACCGTCCGCTTCTTGGGGTCACGCACGGGAGCATCGGTCACGACCGACAGCCAGGCGCTCGAGCCGAGCGTCGCGTTGGCCACCGGTCCCGGTTCGACGAGGCCCGCACCGAGGGCGGCACAGGCGCCATCTCCACCACCGACGACCACAGGCGTCCCCGCGGCAAGGCCCATGGCAGCGGCGGCGGCGTGCGTGAGCCCGCCCGCCACACTGGCCGACGGCAACAGCTCAGGCAGCAGGGATGGATCGAGTTCGGCGGCTGCGAGCAGCTCGGCCGACCACGTGCCGGCGCGCTGGTCATAGGCATTCGTGCCGCAGGCATCGGAGGGATCGGTGCAGCGCCGGCCCGTGGCACGCAGCGTCACGTAGTCCTTGGCGACCAGGATGCCATCGGCTCGGGCGAAGGTCCCCGGTTCATGGGCGCGGACCCACATGGCCTTGGGCAGCGTGTAAGTAGCGCCAAGGCGGTGGCCCAAGATCTCGAAGGCACGATCCTCGCCGACCCGCTCGGCCAGCAGGTCGCGCTCGGCCTCAGCGCGCGTGTCGGCCCAGATGATGGCCGGACGCAGCGGCTCGTCGTCGGCATCGACCAGCACCAGGCTTTGCATCTGGCCCGACAGCACTACACAGGCGACCTCCGCAGGCGTCGCCTCAGCCTCCGACAGCAGCAGGCTCGTGGCCGTGCAGAACGCCGACCACCAGTCGGCCGGATCCTGCTCAGCCTGGCCGCCGGGCCCAAAATTCGTCGGGTAAGCGACCGTGTGGGAGGCCAGCAGACGACCGTCGGCGGCGTGCAGCGACGCCTTGTCACCGCTGGTGCCCAGGTCGTGCGCGATGATGACCGGCTTCACGCGCCCCTCTCCTGCTTCCTTGATCCGCCGGCGACCCGCTCACCTGCAACCGCCTGCGCACTGGCCTGCGCACTGGCCCGCGCACTCGCTTGCGCACTGGTCTGCGCCCCCAAACGATAGACGCGCATGGCGGTGCCACCGAGGATCTCATGCTGCTGATATGTGGGCAACTCGGCAAGCAAGTAGCGCACCGAGTCGATGACGTCAGTGTAGGAGCCGGCCAGCAAGCAGATCGGCCAATCGGAACCCACCATCAACCGACGCGGGCCGAAGGCGTCGACGGCCAGCTCCACCGGATCACGCAGGTCGTCGATCGACCAGGTGCGCCAGGCAGCCTCGGTGACCAACCCACAGATCTTGGCGCTGACGTTGGGCAGCTCGGCCAACCGCAGCAGCGCCCGGCCCCAGGCCGACAGATCGCCACTCGCGATCGGCGGACACCCCAGATGGTCGAGCACGAATCGCGTCCCGGGCAGGGCGGCACATGTCTCGTAGGCGACCTGCATGTTTCGCGTCCGGACCCGCAGATCGAAGGTCAGGTCGAAAGCCTGCAATGACGCCAGGCCCCGCCGGACATCATCGCGGAGCAGCCACGCCGGATCCGTCTCGGCGGAGACACGATGGCTGAGCCCGACGAGCTTCCCGCCACCGGGACCAGCGCGCAGTGCCGCGATCTGGCCCGCTACATCCGCGGAGGTCAGGTCGACCCAGCCCACCACGCCGAGCACCCAGGGCACCGACCCGGCCAGAGCCAGCAGGTGACGCGTCTCGGCCGTCGATGGCGTCGCCGCGACCAACACAGAGCCGGTCATGCCATCGGCGTCGAGCTCGACCGCCAGGTCGACGGGGCCATAGGCGCGGGCGAGCTGATCCGGCGTGTCGAAGGGCCATGTGGACTCCGGGCGAGCCGGATCCCAGAAGTGGTGGTGGGCGTCGATACGCGCAAGACTCAACATGGAGCTACCCCGACGGCATCACATCCTCCCCTGTCGCACGGCCCTCGCACTCCTGACCCCTCGCCGATGGCGGGTAGCGTAGCGCTCGCCGGGCATGCGCGAGAGGTCACGACCACACAGTGCCGCCACACAGCGCCGCCACACCAGCGCCGCCACACACCATCTACTCAGATGTCGCCCCCGGCGGCGGTAGCGAGATGCTCCCCAGTGTGTCTGGTCGGGGACGCACGAAGGAGGTGTCGCGGACAGAACCTCGCAACACCGACCGTGGCGTGACAAGGGCTTGCCAGGCGCGGTACCCTATGCCGGTCACAAGACGGTCGACGCCCCAGCGAAGACCGATCGAACCCAAGGGACGGTCATAGCCGATGCCCGGTTGCGAGCCCCAGCTCGGCCGTTCCGCGAAGAAGACGCACGACGGAGGCCCACCGTTGATCAAAGCCGTGCGGCAGCGGAGCGCTGCCGAATGAGGCGCCATGCTGCCCGCTCCCATCTGGCCCTGGCCAGTTTGCTGATGATGGTACTCGTGGCCGTGTCGGCCGGGTCCACCGTCGCCGCCGAGCCCCATCGCGTACGCAGCGCCGAGAAACTGGCCGTCAGCCTCGTCAATTGCCTGCGAACCGGGGGCAGGGTCACCACCAATGGCAGGTGCAAGGGCCGCGGTACTGGAAGATACTCGACCAAGCGTGCGCCATTCAAGGTCAGCCGACGGATCTCCAACCAAGTGGCGTTGCCTTGGGCCACCCGTACCGTCAAGCTGTATTCGAAGCGCACCTGCTGGGTCGGCCACAGCCTGGCACGGTCCACGGTCGATCGCCGCTTCGCCACCGTCGGCCTGAAGCACGGCGCGAACGGCGAGAACATCGGCTGTGCCAGCTATGACCCCAAGCGGATGGTCGGATTCGTCGTGCGCTGGTGGCAGCGCGAAAAGGCGTATCACGGATCACACTGGCGCCAACTCAAGGACAGGCGCTTCAAGTCGATCGGCGTCGGCGTCGCCAGGCGCGGCTCCGGAAAGTCGCAGCTCGTCATCAACTTCTATGGCAAGTCTCCGCGCTAGACCCGCTGGATCGGCTGGATCGGCTGGACCTTCTGGCGCGCGCTGACGGACCCAAGCAGGCCGAGGCCCGCCTTCGGTGGGGTGGCTCTGCGAGCCTGGACACCCGGGCTGCGCAGGCGATGGCCACGGGTGCGACGCTGGGACCGAGCGAATCAGGCCGACTTGATGGACAATATCCAGCAGACCTGCCCGATCGGGCCGTACGGCTCCCGCCTCGTGTCTGAAGGCGCGTCATGATGGCAGCAATCAATACTGAGGGCCTTTGCGATAGCCGCCACGCGGAATCGCCAGAGAGGCCCGTGAACGAACGCTCGCGCCGACATCGGCGTGACGTGATCGATGCAGAAGGGAGCTTCCCAGCCAATGGCATCCAAGCTAAAGATCGTCGGTGTCGTCCTCATCGTCATCGGCATCGTCTCCTGGGGCGCAGCCGGGTACGCCTACATGAAGGCCCAGAGCGGCTCCGATGCGCTCAATGGCTTCAGCGCCGCCCAGGACGTCGAGCTGAGCTACAACGACCAGGGTGAGCTTGTCGATCGCGGTCAGCCCGCCACAGAGATCCTCAGCCTCCTCAGCGATGACTGGAGCTGGCCCATCGAGAGTGGTGAGCTCGATCCCAAGGATCCCATCGTGAACACCGCCACCGAGTACATGGTCCAGATGGCCACCATCGCCTACCACACGCTGACCGGCGTCCAGAACGTGGTGCTGCCTGCGGTTGTCTATTGGGACGGCAGCAGCGTCGTCGACGCGGCTCCCGATGGCGCGCAGCAGTACTCCGGCGGCGAGTGGGACCCGGCAACCGTCGACGAACCCGCGGTGTTCAACCCTGGCACCTACCAGGTCCCCGTGAACGGGCGCTACTGGACCGGCTTCAACCGCAGCCACCCGCTCGACGGCCCTGCGCGTGAGCTGGCTTGGAACGGCACCGTGCATGGCCTCTTCGCCGAGCTGGGCGTGGGCGCCACCACCGCCACTGCCCTGCAGCTGGCGCTGGGTATCGTGGGCGTGACCGCGCTCATGGGCCTCGGTTTCGTCGTCGCCGGCGGCGGCCTGGTCTGGGCAGGCATGAGCGGTCGCAAGGAAGACGAGCCGGTCGCGGCATAGCAGCTGCGGGCGAGATCACGCCCGCCATCGCGATCACCCAAGAGGCCGTCGGTCATCAGACCGGCGGCCTCTTGCTATCCGCGGTGAGGCCTGGAGGTCAGCCGTTGAGCGGCTTGAACACCTGGTCGAACATCTTCTGGATCTCCAGCACGCGCGGCGCGATGGTGTAGGTGCCGGCGAGCGGGCGCGACCAACGACTGGGAGCCAGCACGACGGACTTGGGGCTGGCCAGCTTGGCCTTCGTGGCCAGACCGAACAGCGCCGGCGCAGCACGCATGGGGACGTCGGTGGTGATCTTCTTGCGCGCCAGCTCGACGAGTGCCGGTAGCGCCGTCATGCCGCGAGAGCGGACCTGCTCGACGGCCGCGGCGATGACCTGCTGCTGACGCTCGGAGCGGTCGTAGTCGCTGTCAGTATGGCGCGAGCGCGAGTAGGCCAAGGCAAGCTTGCCATCAAGGCGACGCTCGCCAGCCTTCAGCTTCAGACCCTTCTTGCCGAGGTGCATGGAGGGGTCGATGAGTGGTTCGTCGAGCGTCACGTCCACGCCGCCGATGCTGTTGACGAGTCGCACGAGTCCGTCGAAGTCGACCAAGGCGTAATAGTCGATCTCCGTGTCGAAGGCGTAGGCCAGCGCTTGCTTCATCTTCTGGAGCGCTTCCTTGGTCCTGCCGGAGGCGCGTTCGAACTCCCAGAAGAGCGAGTTGATGCGGCCGGCATAGGCCTTGCCAGGGGCGATGGGGACGTTGACCGTGTCGCGCGGCAGGCTGACCATGGCGACCTTGCCGCTCTGCGGATCGATGGTGGCCACGATGATGGTGTCGGTACGGTGTCCGATCACGTTTTCTCGCGCGTCCGTGCCGAGGATGAGAACGGTGAGCCTGCCGTCACTGCCGAGCAGTTCCTCGACCTGCATGGGTGGCTCGGTGGGCTGGGGCGTGGGCTGTTGCTTCCTGGCCGACTTGTCGCCCTGGGCGGACTTGGCGGTTTGACCGTTGGCGCCGGACCCGTCATCACGCTCGGCCCCCGCGGCCAGCCCGGCACAACCGGACAGGGCGAAGACGAGGATGGCGACGATCAGGCCAAGGGGGACTCGGCTCATGCGTGGGCGGCTCCTATCTGGTCGTGCGACGACTTCGTCACGGCCGGACGGGATCTGGGCACACCTCCGAAAGAGGGACCCCGCTGCCGATGTGTGTTCCACCCGAGTCTAGCGTCCGCGGTGTCTTCGTGCCGGGGCTGTTGCCTTTGGTCAACGCCGCACTGCGGTCGCACAAGGCACTACCATCGGGGACATGTGCCGATCCATCAAGACACTCCGGGGAGCACCTCTCCCCGCCACCGACGAGGATATCCAGGCGGCCGCGCTCCAATACGTGCGCAAGCTGAGCGGCTATCGCAAGCCCTCTCGCCGCAACGAGTCAGCTTTCGGGGCGGCCGTCGATGAGGTAGCAGCGGCCACGAAGCGCCTGCTCGAGGGCCTAGTGGTCCGCTAGCTGAACGGCAGCGAGCCGTCGGGATCGCGCGGGCGGTCAGCCGCCCGTGGGCATCGGCTCCGCAGTCACGTCGGGCGGCGCGCTCGCCTCCGGGACGGCGTCGGCATCAGTGCCACCACCGAAGCGCTTCCAGAAACCGTCCTTGCCCCCGTCCACCAGTGAGTACAAGACCGGGATCACGATCAGCGTCAGGAACGTCGAGCTGAAGAGCCCGCCGATCACGACGGTCGCCAGCTCCGAGGCGATGATGGACCCGTGTGAGAAGCCCAGCGCGACCGGCGTCAAGGCCAGGATGGTGGCCGTGGCCGTCATCAGGATGGGCCTGACGCGGGTGTTGGCACCGCGCACGAGTGCGGCATGGGTGTGCACCCCCTGCGACCGAAGCTGCTCCACGAAATCGAGCAGCACGATGGCGTTGGTGACGACGATGCCGATGAGCATCAGGAAGCCGATCATGGCACTGATGCCCAGCGGGTTGCCGGTCACCAGCAGGGCCGGGATGGCACCGATGAGCGCCAGCGGCAGGCTGAACAGGATGATGAACGGGGTCACCAGCGAGCCTAGAGCCAGGACCATCACGATGTAGACCACCAGGACGGCCACGGCCATGGCGAAGAACAGGTTGCCGAAGGCCTGGTTCATCTGCGCGGTCGCACCTGAGAACGTGACCGTCACGGTATCGGGGATGTCGCCGCTTTCGATGAGTGCATCCACCTCGTCCTGAGCGGCCATGGAGACGGCACCGGTGTCTTCGGAGGTGATGTCCGCAGACACGGTGGCGGCTGGCGAGCCATCGACGCGGGTCACGGTGCCCCGTACGTCCACAGCCTCGACGTCGGCGACCTCACCGAGTGGCAGGGTCCCCACGGTGCCAGAGACCGGCAGCTGGCGCAGGCTTTCGACGCCGTCGATCCCGGCATCATCGACGCGCAGGACCGTCTGCGCGACCGTGCCGTCCTCAAGCGCGTAGGCGCCGATGGGCTGGCCGACCAGGACACTCCGGATGTTCTGACCGACCTGCGCCGTGGACGAACCGATCATCGCAGCCTTGTTGGGGTCGACCGCGACCGAGACCTGCGGGGCCTCCGCGACCGCATCGCTGGCCACGTTGTCCACGCCATCAAGCGACTGGAGGGCTGTGGCGATGGCATCGCTGGCGGCCTTGATCTCGACCGGGTCCTGGCCGCTGACGACGATCTGTAGGCCACCGCCGGCACCGGTGAAGTCGACTTCGGAGACGGTCACCTCGAAGCCATCGGCCGTGACCGGCTCGAGGTCGGTCTTGATCTGCTCGCGACCGGCGGCGAGGTTGGCGTCGTCGACGAGCTTGACCGTGAGCACCGCGCTGTTCGAGGCGCGCCCGGCGAAGGCCGCCTGCTGCGCCTGGGCGCCAGTGTCGGCCTCGCCGGGGATGGTCGACTGGACCAGCTCGACCTCGGGGTTGGCCAGAAGGACCTCCTCGGCCTGGAGCGTCCTCTCCTGGACCCCGGCAGTCGAGGCACCCTGCGGCGGTGACACCGTGACGGTCACGAAGTTCTCCCCGCCGGCATCGATGAATGCCGTTGGCAGCAAGCTTGCAAGTGACATGACCACCAGGAAGAGGACGGCTGCGATGCCCAGGGTGGCCCACTTGGTGAGGCGCCGGCTGAGTGCCAGGATGAGCACCGGGGTGTACAACTTCTGCCAGATCGTGGGTGCGGGGTGGCCATGCTCATCGAGCTTCAGATCGACCTTATCGACGAACCAGTAGGCCAGTACGGGGATGACCGTGAGGGCCACGATGAGTGAGGCCAGGAGGGCGAAGGTGACGGCCAGGCCGAAGTCGAGGAAGAACTGACTGACGATGCCGCCCACGAATCCGATGGGCAGGAACACGGCCACCGTGGTGATGGTCGAGCTAGTGATCGCTCCGGCGACCTCCCGGGTACCGTTGAGTACTGCGTCGTACTTGGCGTCACCGAGGGCTCGGTGCCTGAAGATGTTCTCCAGGACCACGATCGAGTCGTCGACCACCCTGCCGACGGCGACGGCCAGACCGCCAAGGGTGAGGATGTTGATGGTCAGCCCGGCCACGCCGAAGACGGCGATCGCGCCCATGATCGAGAGCGGGATGCTGATGGCGGCCACTAGCGTGGTGCGCGCGCTGCGCAGGAAGATGTAGATGACGAGGATGGCGAAAAGGGCTCCCAGCAGGCCTTCCTGCACCAGGCCCTGCTGCGAATCGCGGATGAACGTGGACTGGTCCTGAATGACCGCCACGGACACGACGTCGCCGTAGTTGGCCTCGGTGTCCGCGAACACGGCCAAGACCTCGTCGGCCACGCTGACGGTGTTGCCGCCGGACTTCTTGGTGATGCTGACGGTCAGCGAAGGCTGGCCGTTGGTGCGCGCGTAGCCCGAGAGATTGACGTCGCGCGTCTCGATCGTGGCGATCTCGCCGAGCGTGACCGGCATGGGGATGGCGGCGAGGGCAGCGGCCAGGCCACCGGCCTCGGGCAGCTGGCTGCCAGTACTACCGCTCTCGTCGGCTGGCTGGGCTCCGCTGGGCGCTCCCCCACTCCCGGCTGCGGCACCGGCTCCGGAGGCAGGCGCACTGGCGCCGACGATCTGGGCTTCCAGCTCCGCGACCGAGGTGAAGCGGTGCTCGGTCGAGACGGGCAGCCGCAGGTTGCCCTCATCGATCGATCCCGAGGGCAGGGTGATCTGATTGGCGAAGAGGATGCCCTGGACCTGCTGCAGCGAGATGCCCTTGTCGGCCATCTTCGTGGGGTCGAGGACGATGTCGAGGATGGTGGTTTCGCCGCCCGTCAGCTCAGCGGTCGCGACACCGTCGATGCCAAGCAACGCCGGGACGACCTGCTCGCGGGCGATGGCCGCGGCCTCGACCGGGTCCGCACCTTCGACTGGAGCGAGGGTGGCGATGATGATGGGGGAGGCATTGAAGTCGAACGAGCTGACCTGGGGTGCGGTGCCTTCGGGCAGGTCCGCCTGGCCCACCGCGCTCTCGACGTCTGCCAGCGTTTCCTTCAGATCGGTACCAAAGTCGAACTGGGCGAAGACCAGCGAGATGGAGTTGCCCGAGCTTGACTGCACGGTCTCAAGTCCGGGGACGGTCTCGATAGCCCGCTCGATGGGTTCCGTCACCTGGGCCGAGACGTCCTCCGCACCGGCACCCGGGAGCGCCGTGATGACCGTGACGAAGGGCAGCTCGATGTCCGGGATGAGTTCCTGGCGGAGCTGGTTCCACGAATAGAGACCGGCCAGGAAGATGCTGACGGCCAGCAGGATGATGACGCTCTTTTCCCTGAGCGCGAACTGGGTCAGGCGGATCATGTGGTGGTCCTTTCGGGCTGGGCGATGGGGTCGGCCTGGGAGTCGGGGCTGGCTTGGGCTTCGCCGATGACTGGAGCTTCGCCGATGGCTTGGGCTTCGCGGTCGAGGGCCGCGACCCCATCACGCAGTGAGACGAGTTCGTGGGTGTCGAGTCCGACCAGCAGACGGCGCACCAGCTCGGCTCGCAGCTCTCGCAGGCGATCGAGCGCCCGTGTTCCGCTCACCGTCAAGGTGACCAGTTGCTGTCGTCGGTCCGATGCGTCCTCGCGGCGCTCCAGGTAGCCGTTCACGACCAGCCGGTCGACGAGGCCGCTGACCGCGGAGAGACCGACGCCAAGCTCGCTCGCGAGTGCTGTCATGCCGATGCCGGGTCGCAACGACGCGATGTACAGGACCTTGGCCTGTGACATGGTCACGTCGACGGTCAGGAACTCGTGGGCATGGGTATCGGCCACGTGGCGCATCAGGGATTGGTAGTGATCGAGAATCTGCTCCTCGATGGGACGTGGGCTCAACCGCTACTTTCCATTACCTAGATAGTTTGCATGAGATGTTGCAACCGCGAGCGTACCACGATGTCCATTGTTTGTCCACTCTTTGTATATCGTATGGGCCGTGGCGCCTGCGGCCCAGCATCCTGGGGAATCTACGGGCACGGCTCAGGAGCGCTGACCGCGATCGCCTTGACGAGGCTTGGGCGGAACTCCGCTCTCGACTTAGCGGACATGCGAAGACTTGCCTGCCACGCATATCCGTCAGGTTCGCGGCGCCGCAGGTCAGGGGATTGCCTGGGAGTCCCGATTCACGCCCGATGTACACGTGATTTGCGTGCGAGGCAACGGAGCGACGAGCGGGGCCGGTCGGACGTCACTCACGTGCGTGCCACGCAAACGCGTACTGGTGCGGGCAGCTACGGCGAGGCCGGGCGGTGCGGGCGGCCTCGCCATGGCGGGAAGCCACCACGGGCCAAGCCGGCCACCACGGGCCACCACGGGCGAGGCCGGCCACCACGGGCCAAGCCGGCCACCACGGGCCACGACGGGCGAGGCCGGCGACCATGCGGCCACACTGCCGCCACGGACGAGGGGGCGCCGTTGGCCCGCGAATCAGAAGAGGCCCGGCCGCTCCGCTGCGACCGGGCCTCTGTTGGTTGCCGGGTTACTTGTTGGCCAGATGCGCCTGTGCGGCTGCCAGGCGCGCCACCGGGACGCGGAACGGCGAGCAGCTGACGTAATCGAGGCCGACCTTGTCGAAGAAGTGGATCGACTCGGGGTCACCACCGTGCTCACCGCAGACACCGAGCTCGATGTCAGGGCGGGCGGCGCGGCCCTTCCGGACGGCGATCTCCACCAGCTGGCCGACACCGGTGGCGTCGATCGTCTGGAAGGGGTTGAACGGGAGGATCTTCTCCTCGACGTACTTGAGGAGGAAGCCGCCCTCGGCATCGTCACGGCTGAAGCCGAACGCCATCTGCGTCAGGTCATTGGTGCCAAAGCTGAAGAACGAGGCTTCCTTGGCGATCTCGTCGGCAGTCAGCGCGCCGCGCGGAACCTCGATCATGGTGCCGAACTTGTAGTCGAGCGGGACGCCTGAGCCCTCCTCGATCTTCTTGGCCTCGGCCTCGAGCAGGCCACGCACGCGCGACAGCTCGTTCACGTGCCCGACGAGCGGGATCATGATCTTGGCGATGGCATCGCCGCCACGCTGGTTGACTGCGACCTGCGCATTGAGGATGGCGCGGGTCTGGACCTTGACGAAGTCGGGGATCATCAGGCCCAGGCGGACGCCGCGCAGGCCCAGCATGGGGTTCTGCTCGTGCATCGACTGGACGGCCGCCAGCAGCTGCTTCTGCTCGGCGGTCGCGGCATCGCCGGCCTTGGTCACCTCGACCAGGGTCTCCTCGAGGTTGGGCAGGAACTCGTGCAGCGGCGGGTCGATGAGGCGAACCACCACGGGCAGGCCCTTCATGGCCTCGAAGATGCCCTCGAAGTCGCCCTGCTGGAGCACCTCCAGCTGGCTCATGGCATCCTCGAACTTGTCGACGGCTGCCTGCTCCTCAGCCGAGATGGCCTCGCCGGCCTCAGCCTTGGCACGAGCACGCATGGCCGCGCCCGACACCAGGATGGCGCCGCGGACGATCTCCAGGCGCTCGCCCTCGCGGAACATATGCTCAGTGCGGCAGAGGCCGATGCCCTCGGCTCCGTAGCTGCGGGCGCGCTCGGCCTCTTCAGGCTTGTCGGCGTTGGTCCACACGCCCAGGCGGCGGATCTCATCGGCCCAGCCGAGCACAGTCTTGAGGTCGTCCTGCTCGTCATAGTCGGCAGAGACGGTACCCAGCGCACCCGCGTAGACCTCACCGGTGCTGCCGTCAAGGCTGATCCAGTCGCCGGCAGCGAAGGAGACGCCGGACTCGATGCTCTTGGCGGTCTGCGACTTGTAGTCCACGACCAGCTCGGCGCAACCTGCCACGCAGGGCTTGCCGATCTGGCGTGCGACCACGGCGGCGTGGCTGGTGGCACCACCACGCGCAGTCAGGATGCCCTGTGCCACGGCCATGCCGTGGAAGTCGTCAGGGCTGGTCTCGACGCGCACGAGCACGACCTTCTCACCCCGCTCGACCCACTCGACAGCGTCGTCGGCGGAGAAGATGGCGCGCCCCACGGCGGCCCCGGGGGAGGCATTGAGGCCCTTGGCGATGCGGGTGGCACCCTTGAGCGCCGCAGGATCGTACTGGTCACGCAGGAGCTGGTCGACCATGGTCGGCTCGATGCGGCCGAGCGCCTCTTCCTTGGTCAGGATGTCCGCCGCCACCATGTCGACGGCGATCTTCACCGCGGCGGCAGCGGTGCGCTTGCCCGAGCGGGTCTGCAGCATGTAGAGCTTGCCCCGCTCGATGGTGAACTCCATGTCCTGCATGTCGCGGTAGTGGTGCTCAAGGCGGTCGGCGATGGCCTGGAACTCGGCGTGCGCCTCAGGCATCTGCTCAGCCAGGTGGGCGATGGGCGACGGGGTCCGGATACCGGCCACCACGTCCTCACCCTGGGCATTGGTCAGGTACTCACCAAAGAGCACGTTCTCACCGGTGCTGGGGTTGCGCGAGAAGGCCACGCCGGTGCCGGAGTCCTGGCCCATGTTGCCGAAGACCATGGTCATGACGTTGACCGCAGTGCCCAGGTCGTGGGCGATCTTCTGGTTCTCGCGATAGTCACGGGCACGCTTGCCGAACCAGCTAGCGAAGACAGCCTTGATGGCCAGGTCCAGCTGCTGGTAGGGGTCCTGCGGGAAGGGTTTGCCGGTCTCATCAAGCACGATCTGCTTGAGGTCCTGCACGACGGCCCTCATGCCCTGCGCATCGACGTCGGTGTCCTGCTTGGCACCGACACGCTCCTTGACCACGTCAAAGGCCTCATCCATGCGCTCGCCACTCACGCCCAGCACGATGCGGCCGAAGAGCTGGATGAAACGGCGGTAGGCATCCCAGCCGAAGCGCTCGTTGGCGGTGAGCTTGATGATGCCCTCGAGGGTCCCCTCGTTGAGACCCAGGTTGAGGACCGTGTCCATCATGCCGGGCATGGAGAACTTAGCGCCGGAGCGAACGCTCACCAGCAGCGGGTTCTCCGCGTTGCCGAAGCCCTTGCCCGTCTCAGCCTCGATCTGGGCGACGGCTGCCTTGACGTCCTCCCACAGGCCCTGGGGCAGGGTTTCACCTGCGCCGAAGTAGTCGTTGCAAGCTTCGGTGGTGATGGTGAAGCCGGGCGGCACCGGGAGACCCGCCTTGGTCATCTCGGCGAGGCCAGCGCCCTTGCCGCCGAGGAGGTCGCGCATGGTGCCGTCACCCTCGGCCACTCCGGCGCCGAAGGTGTAGACGTATCGCTTGGCAGCGACTTGGGGACGGGTCGAAGCAGACATAGATAAGGTGACCTCAGGGTGTGCGCTGGCGGGCATGCGGGTGCCGCAGCATCGGTATCTGGACATCTCCATCATACGGCACCATCGCCGCTGGGCTACTGCCATCCGGCCCCCCAAGAGGCAGTCCCAGTGGCCACCCGCGCGCGGACTCGCGTGAGAACGATCGAGCGGTCCGAGGCTCGGGCTGGGTACACTGACGACATGACCGATCTACCCGATGACAAGCGCGTCATCATCCCCGAGGCGGAGAAGTACGACGCCACGCTGGTGAAGCGCGAGGATGATTCCGACTCGCTCGCCCGCTTCTGGGTCCGCCCCGATGGTGAGGCTGCCCACTTCGAGCCCGGCCAGTACATGACCATCGGCGTCTATGCCGATGACAAGCTGTACCAGCGACCCTATTCGGTGGCTTCGGCACCAGAGGCGACCGGCGAGCAGGGCTACGAGTTCTACGTCCGCCTGGTCCCCATCCTGCGCTTCACCACGCTGCTGTGGAGGCTGCCGGTCGACCACCAGATGCGCATGATCGGACCCAAGGGCAAGTTCATGCTGGAGCCGGACGACGATCGAACGCACCTGTTCATCTCCACCGGCACCGGTATCGCGCCGTTCATCGCCATGACCCGCCAACTGATGCACGTTGGCAAGCCGCGCAAGACGGTCATGCTGCACGGTTGTAGCTACCAGGACGAGCTGGGCTACCGGGAGATGCTGGAGGACCTGGAGCGCAACAGCGACTACCCCATGACGTACGTGCCCACCATCTCGCGGCCCAGGGATCCACGCAACGCCGGCTGGTCGGGCTATACCGGTCGCGCCGAGCATGTCGTCGGCGACGTCTGCAAGGCAGAGGGGCTGGAACCGGACACGACGGTCGTCTATCTCTGCGGCAACCCGGAGATGATCATCAACGCCGAGACCGTCCTGATGGAGAGTGGCTATCCGGAGTTCCACGTCAAGAAGGAGCTCTACTGGCCCAAGGGGAAAAGCCCCACGGGGTAGCCAGGCGGACGCCAAGCGCAGGGATGATGTGCCCACTCCCCCGTGTGTGACCTTTGGCCCCACGAAAGGATTCGCTCGCCAGTACACATTTGTGCCGGGATGGCTCAACATGGGGCGAGCATGATGAGAGTCGCACGCACCGAGGCCCGATGCATCCAGTCGTGAAACGGGAGGTCCTCTCCCCCAACGTCACCCGTCTTGGGATCGAGGCCAGCCGCATCGCGCAGGTGCGTCAGCCGGGGCAGTTCGTCATCGTGCGTATCGGCGAGGGTGCCGAGCGAGTGCCGCTGACCATCGCCGACGCCGATCCAGAGGTCGGTACCATCACGCTGACCATCCAGGCCGTGGGCAAGACCAGCTGTGACCTTTGCCTGCTGCAGGTCGGAGATGCCATCCAGGACGTGGCGGGGCCGCTGGGTGAGGCGACCGATCTCATCGACTCCGGACATGCCGTCTGTGTCGGCGGCGGCGTGGGCACCGCGGTGGTGCATCCCATGGCGCAGGGCCTGGCGGCCAAGGGCGTGCGGGTCACCAGCGTCATCGGTGGTCGTGCCCGTGAATGGGTCATCTTCGAGGATGAGCTGCGGCGGTACGGCGACGTGCGCGTCTGCACCGACGACGGCTCTTATGGCCGCCATGGCTTCGTGACCGACGAGTTGCGCGACCTGCTCGAGGAGGGCGACGTCGACCATGTCTACGCCGTCGGCCCCGTGCCGATGATGGGCGCCGTGGCTAACGTCACCCGTGAATACGACGTGCCCACCACCGTGTCGCTCAACACCATCATGGTGGACGGTACGGGCATGTGCGGCGGCTGCCGGGTCAAGGTCGACGGCAAGACCGTCTACGCCTGTGTGGACGGACCCGAGTTCGACGCGCATGCGGTCGATTTCAAACAGCTGGCGGACCGGCTGGCGATGTACCGCGATGTCGAGAAGAGCGCCTTCGAGGGTTCCCGATGCCTCATCGAGGGCCTAGCCGAAGCGGCTGGAGGAGACACGTCGCGATGACCGAGCGTCCCGACCTCACCCCCCGCGACCGGATGCAGATCGAGCGCCACGAGGTCCCCGCTCGCTCGGCCGTCATCCGCGCCATGGACTTCCGCGAGGTCAACCTGGGCTACTCGCAGGCACTGGCCATGGAAGAAGCCGAGCGCTGCCTCGACTGCGCCAACCCCCGTTGTATCGACGGCTGTCCGGTGCGCGTCAACATCCCCAAGTTCATCGAGCTCCTCGCCGCGGGGGAGATGAAACTGGCTGCAGAGTCACTGCTCGATGACAATGCCCTCCCCTGCGTCACCGGCCGCGTCTGTACGCAGGAGACGCAGTGCGAAGGCCTCTGCATCCGCGCCAAGAAGGGCTCACCCGTGGCCGTGGGCGCGCTTGAGCGTTTCGTCGCCGACTGGGCCCTCGATCATCTCGATGAGCTGGACACCAACATCGATCCAGATACCGGCCGCCGCGTGGCCATCGTGGGCTCTGGTCCGGCCGGACTGACCGCGGCCGGTGAGCTCGCCAAGTCGGGCCACAAGGTCACCGTTTTCGAGGCCTTCCATGCGCCTGGTGGCGTGCTCATCTACGGCATCCCCGAGTTCCGGCTGCCCAAGGACATCGTCCAACGCGAGGTCGATCGGCTCAAAGAGCTGGGTGTGACCATCGAGGTCAACGCCATCGTGGGCAAGACCTGGACGTTGCGTGAGCTGCGGCAGAACTTCGATGCCGTCTTCATCGCCGTGGGCGCCGGCCTGCCCGTCTTCATGGGCATCCCAGGCGAGGACCTCAAGGGTGTCTACTCGGCCAACGAATACCTCACCCGCGTCAACCTCATGGGTGCCTTCCGCGAAGACACCGACACGCCGGTGCTACAGGGCCAGAAGGTGGTCGTGGTGGGCGGCGGCAACGTGGCCATGGACGCGGTGCGCACGGCCCGTCGGATGGGTGCCAAGGAGGCCACCATCGCCTATCGCCGTGGCAAGGAGGAGCTGCCGGCACGGGCGGAGGAGGTCCACCACGCCGAGGAAGAGGGTGTCAGGTTCGAGCTGATGGCATCACCGGTGCGCATCATCGGCAACGAGGAAAGCTGGGTCACCGGCATCGAGTGCCAGATGATGGCACTGGGTGAGGCTGACGAGTCCGGTCGCCGCCGGGCCACGGCCATCCCCGATTCCGAGTACGTCATCGACTGCGACATGGTGGTGGTAGCCATCGGCACCCGCAGCAACCCCATGCTGACGGCGTCCGAACCGAACCTCAAGATCAACGAATGGGGCTACCTGGTGGTGGATGACCAGGGCATGACCAGCGTGCCCGGCATCTTCGCCGGCGGGGACATCGTGCGTGGCGCGGCCACCGTCATCCTGGCCATGGGCGACGGCAAACGCGCAGCTCGCGCCATCGAGAAGTACCTCGGGACAGTGGCCGAGCTGCTGCCGAAGGCTGTGGCTGGGGCCCGTGCCGACGAGGGCACCGCCGCGGACTTGGGCGCTGCGCCGTAGCTACGCTGGGCGCGCAGCCTCCATGCGGTCGAGGATGAGGCGCTTGACGTTCTCCACCGGCACGCGTTCCTGGCTCATGCTGTCGCGATCACGCACCGTGACCGCGCCGTCCTCGAGCGAATCGACGTCCACCGTGACACACCACGGCGTGCCGATCTCATCCTGACGCCGATAGAGCTTGCCGATGGCGGCGGTGTCGTCGTAGACGGCCATGATGTCGCGCTTCAGATCGGCCTTGATGCGGTGACAGAGCTCGACGATCTCGGGACGCTTCTTGAGTAGTGGCAGGACCGCCACCTTGTAAGGCGCGATGTCCGGATGCAACTTCAGCACCACGCGCGTGCCCTTCTCCAACTCTTCCTCATGGTATGCGTCGATGAGGAAGGTGAAGGCGGCCCGGTCGGCACCAGCCGCAGTCTCGACGACCCAGGGGATGAAGTGCTCCTCGGCAGCCGGGTCGAAGTACTCGAGGTTCTCGCCCGAGGCGCGAGCATGTGAGCCGAGGTCGAAGTCGCCGCGGTTGTGCACGCCCTCCAGCTCCTTCCAACCAAAGGGGAAGCGGTACTCGACGTCGATGGCCTTCTTGGCGTAGTGCGCCAGCTCATCAGGAGCGTGCTCGCGGAAGCGCAGCCGCGCCGGGTTCACGCCGTAGCGCTCGTACCAGGCCTTGCGCGCCGGCAGCCACTCCTCGAAGGCGGTCGTGGCCGGATCCCCGGGCCGCACGAAGTACTGCATCTCCATCTGCTCGAACTCGCGCATGCGGAAGACGAAGTTGCCGGGGCTGATCTCGTTGCGGAAGGACTTGCCGATCTGGGCGATGCCGAAGGGCACCTTCTTGCGGCTCGACTGCTGCACCGACTTGAAGTTGACGTACGAGCCCTGCGCGGTCTCAGGACGCAGGTAGATGGCCGCGCCCTCGTCCTCGACGGGACCCATGTGCGTCTTGAACATGAGGTTGAAGCGACGCGGTGCCGAGAGCGGACCCCCCTCGACCGGGCAGACCAGGCCCAGCTTCTCGACGATGCCCTCGTCCTGCAACTCGGTCGCGGACAGCTCTTCCGCCCCAGGCAGCTCGTCGAGCCGGTAGCGGCGGTGGCAGGTATCGCACTCCACCAGTGGGTCGCTGAACGAACCCACGTGGCCGGACGTCACCCACACCTGCGGATGCATCAGGATGCCCGCGTCCAGGCCGACGATGTCATCGCGCTCCTGCACCATCGAGCGCCACCAGGCCTTCTTGACGTTGTTCTTGAGTTCCACGCCCAGGGGTCCGTAATCCCACACCGCGTTGATGCCGCCGTAGATCTCCGATGATGGGAAGACGAAGCCACGCCGCTTGGCCAGCGAGACGATGGTGTCGAGCTTGGCGACAGAAGGGCCAGGGTCAGCTGCTCCGGCTGCGTCGGACGTGGCGGTACTGGGCTGGTCGGTCATGGGTCGGGGTCTCCTCGGAGGGGCGCCGGCGATGGCAGTGCCGGTCGATAGGCCCCGATTGTGGCAGGGAAACGCAGAAGGTGGCCGACCAGCCGGTCGACCACCTTCTGGATGGTTGGAGACGCAGCGCTTGCAGCGCCTACGCCTCAGGTAGCAACTGTCCCGGGCAGCGGCCGACGGGCCCGCCTTCGGCTCCGACTTGGTCGTCAGGCCCGGGAACCTTCATCAGGTAGACCTCAAGCAGGCCTTGCACTCGTCCGATGACCTTCGTCGTGGAACCCTTCTTGTAGTAGGTGAAGATGTGCTGGACGCGGTACTCGCTCTTGTTGGTCTCAGGCGTCCGATAGCGGCTGGCGCCGAAGAACGCCACATTGGTATCGTTGGCGCGCTTCTTCACGATGGGACTCTTGCGCACGACACGGAACTTGTCGTCGCCCCACGGCTCGGCGTTCTTCAGGAAGATGACGCGGTGGCCCACCCAGGACTTCTTCGAGAACGGCCCGTGGGTCCAGACCCTCTTGCTGCTGACCTTATCGATCTCGTCTTTGGCTGGCTGTCCAGGATGACTCTCGTACTGGCAGACGGCACCCGGCGCGTCGTTGTAGTCAGGCACGGTGTATTCGCCCGTCTTGCCAGTCGACTTGAGCTCATCGAAGGCGCCGACCGAAGGCGCGACGACAGCCCCGGCCAGGACGAGGACCGCGAAAACGCTGGCTGTTCGGATGGATCGCATGGGGGGACCTCCCGTATCGATGCTACGGGCGTCGGCTCCTTGACCGGCCGAGCGCCACAGGCACGGGAGTATGAACGGTAGGTGCGCCGATGTCATCCGGTGTCGCCACATCTCAGACGGGTCGGTGTCGCACCTCGTCGACGAAGGCCAATGAGCGCGCCTCACGCTCCAGGATGAAGCGCGTGTAGCGACGCATCACCGACTCCACCTCCCCTTCCACCGCGGCCGGCACACGCAGGGCGGCGATGGCCTCCACGTCGAAGCGTCGGTACGCCTTCAGGAGCTTCAGGGCATCGACCGACAAGCGGACCGATTCGGCCGGTGGCGGCGGATGGATGCTGCACAACACGCCGCCGAGGGCCGGCACCCAGCGGAACTGGTCGGTCTGCTCAAGCGTGCGCGCGCATTCCACGCAGCGGTCGAGCTCGGGTCGTACGCCCAGCGCGTCGGCCAGACCCGATTCGAACCAGCGCGCCACGCGCCCCGGCGCCATGCCATCATCAAGTAGCTGGCAAGCGCGACGCAGCAGGCCGTAGACGGG
>JBBSAV010000008.1:0-44967 GCA_038251965.1 Candidatus Limnocylindrales bacterium | reverse complement strand
GCAGGCAGGGAAGCCGTGTGTGCCAGGAAAGCGAGAGCCATCGACAGCAGGCAGGGAAGCCGTGTGTGCCAGGAAAGCGAGAGCCATCGACAGCAGGCAGGGAAGCCGTGTGTGCCAGGAAAGCGAGAGCCATCGACAGCAGGCAGGGAAGCCGTGCTTGCCGGGAAGCGGGCGGCACTGCGCCTGAGGGCTGAAGCGCCGGCATGCCAGGTGTCACTGGCGGCAACGCATTAGCATCGAGACTATGATTCGCGATCTCAGGCGTCACATCCGCGAAGTTTGGATCGTCGAAGCGGTGCGAACGCCCATCGGTCGTCGCGACGGCGCCCTGCGGTCGGTGCGTCCGGACGACCTGGCAGCGCTCGTCGTCCGTGCCGCGGTCGAGCGCAGCGGCATCGACCCGGCCGACATCGACGATGTCATCCTCGGCAACGCCAACGGCGCCGGCGAGGAGAACCGCAATGTGGCGCGCATGGCAGCGCTGTTGGCGGGACTCCCGGTGGAGGTCGCCGGCCAGACCGTCAATCGGCTCTGTGGCTCGGGCCTGCAGGCTGTCAACACCGCCGCACACGCCATCATGGCCGGCGACGCTGAGGTCATGGTCGCCGGCGGAGTCGAGTCGATGAGTCGCGCTCCGATCGTCGAGCTCAAACCTGACCCCCGGTCGGACGAGCCACCCCAGCGTGTGGACACGACCCTTGGCTGGCGCTTCGTCAACCCCAAGATGCAGGCCGCCTACCCGGTCCTGCCGCTGGGTGAGACGGCCGAGGTCGTGGCCGACCAGTGGGGCATCACCCGCGAGGAACAGGACGCCTTCGCGCTGGCTAGCCAGCGCCGCGCTGCTGCCGCCATCGAGGCCGGTCGCTTCGCTGCACAGATGGTGCCGGTGGAGGTGTCGAGACCTGACGGCGCCCGCCTCATCGTCGATCGCGATGAGCACCCACGCCCGGGCACAAGCCCGGAGGCGCTGGCCGGTCTCAAGGCGGCCTTCCGCGAGGGCGGCACGGTCACCGCCGGCAACGCCTCGGGCATCAATGATGGAGCGGCGGCCCTCATCGTCATCGAGGCGGGACGTGCGCAGCGGCTCGGTCTCCGGCCTCTAGCCCGCATCATCAGCACGGCCGTGGCGGGCGTGCATCCTTCGGTGATGGGCATGGGGCCGGTCCCGGCCACACGCAAGGCGCTCGAACGCGCCGGCCTGTCGGTCGCCGACCTCGACCTGGTCGAGCTGAACGAGGCCTTCGCCAGCCAGTCGATCGCCTGCATACGCGAGCTTTCGATCGATCCGGGACGTGTCAACGTCAACGGCGGCGCCATCGCGCTGGGTCATCCACTGGGCATGAGCGGTGCGCGGCTGATGACGATGCTCGTCCATGAGCTGCGCGCTCGTGGCGCCCGTTACGGCCTGGCCACCATGTGCATCGGCGTGGGCCAGGGCATCGCCACGATCGTGGAGAACCCCGAAGCCTGAGAACGGGCGAGCCGCGCGGGTCTCGCGGCGCTCTGGTTCGATCGGAGGGTTACCGGCGCTTACCGTAGAAGTCGTAGACCACCATGGTGGTGCCCTTGCCGGTGGCGACGCCGATGCCGACCGACTTGTAGCCCGCGTTCTTCATGTTCTGCCAGTGCCCACCGCCGGAGGACTGCTCAGCTTGCATCGCCAGATGGGTGGCGAGGATGACGTCCTTTACCGATCCGTATCCCCATCCGCAGCCGACGTTCTCGCCGTAGTAAGAGAAGCGGAAGCCCCTGCGGGCCAGGCGCGTGCCCAACTCCGGCCTACCGGCGATGACATGACCGCAGACATTCTGGTTGACCAACGCCCTCGCCCACCGCCAGGCCACCTTCCGGCTGATCCCGCTGTGACGCGGCAACGGCTTGCGATAGGCGGAATGCGCTCCGCTGCCACGTTCGCTGCAGCTGCCATCTGCTTCTACCCAGCCGCCGGTACGGGTGCAGTTGAGGAGGCTCAGGGCGTATTTCTCGGCGCTCCCAACGCGGGCCACGGAGAGCTCCGCGCTGGCCGGAAGGACCACTGCGACGGCCAACAACAGGGCCAGTATGACGCTGAGACTGCCGATGCGAGCAGGTCCGGATTTCATGTTGGAAGCCTGACCGCTCGACGTGTCCGCACCCATGACCCGGGGGTACGGCTCGAGACCGACACAGACCACCCTGCGCCACACCAATGCTCGCCTCTTGCCCAATCCTTAGCGTAGCGGTACGATTTAGGACCGCGGAGTTGTCCGCACCGCTAGTCTGACCCCGGAGGTCCTCACTCGATGCTTGAGACGCAGCCCCAGACCACCCCGACCGCCGCACCCGAGGCTACGCCGCTCGTCACCCTGTCGGATGCCGCAGTGGCCAAGCTCACCGAACTCACACGCGAGGAGGCCGATCCCAACGTGGGACTCCGCGTCTACGTCTACAGCGGCGGCTGCAGTGGCTATCGCTACGGCATGATGCTCGAGGACCAGCCCGCTGAGGAAGACATCCGCGTCGAGTCCAAGGGTATCCGCGTGTATGTCGATCCAGGGTCCACTCAATTGCTCACCGGCTCGGAGATCGACTACGTGGACACGCTGATGGGTGCCGGCTTCACCGTCAACAACCCCAATGCCGTGTCGGGTTGCGGCTGCGGCAGCAGCTTCCGTACCGAGGAGTCGGCCGGCGCACCAGGCGGCTGCGGACACTAGCCCGGCATCGGCGATTCCTCGCCGGCGGCAGTCCCAGCGTGAGCGGCGGGCCTGGCCAGGCCCGCCTTTCTCTTTCTGTGTGACCATTCGGCCGTGACCGAGATCCCGATCTTTCCACTGCGCTCCGTGCTCTGCCCCGGCTTGGCGTTGCCGCTACACATCTTCGAGCAGCGCTACCGCCTGATGATCGAGCGCTGCATCGATCGTGGCGAGCCCTTTGGCGTGGTGCTCCTGCGTGAGGGTGCGGAGGTGGGATCACTGCGAGGGCAGGTCGCGGCGGTCGGTACCACGGCCGTCATCCGGCGCGCCGGCGCGTACCCGGACGGACGCCTCGACATCCTCACGGTCGGGCAGCAGCGCTTCCGGCTCGATGAGCTCGACGCCGTGTCCGAGCCATACCTGTTGGGGCAGGTGAGCCTGCTGGATGAACCCACGGGGCCAGAACGCGAACTCCGTGACCGTGCTGGACGGGTCGGTCAGCGTTTCCTTGAGTATCTCGAGCTGCTGCAGCCGGCCGGAGTCACCGATGGCCCGGAGATCGAGATCGAGATCGAGATCAGCGTTGATGACGAGGACGACGAGATGGGTGGTTCCGACGCGCCGGGTGGCGCAGAGCGGGCGACTGCTGGCGACCAGGCAGAATCCGACGTGGCCGACCTCTCACGGGACCAGCAACGCGAGCTATTGATGTCGGCCGCGCGCAAGCTCACCGCCACCGACGATCCGACGGCGCTCTCGTACGTTCTGACCGCACTCATCCAGGTCGATCTCGCGGCTCGACAGGAGTTGCTGGAAGCACCCGACACGACTCAGCGGATGGCCCGGCTGGAAGCGCTGTTGGTGCGCGAGAACTGGTTCCTGAAGCAGGGCCTGCGACCCGTCCTCATCGGCACCCAGAGCGTTCCTGGCCGGCAGAGCTGACGCCCGGCCGGCAGAGCTGACGCCCGGCGAAAGCCGACGCACGAAGAGACCCCGCCCGCCCGGTCCGGAGACCGAGTGGCGGGGTCGTTCTGTCGGTGCTAGCCCTGTGGCCAGGCGCTCGGCGGCTGACCACCTTGCGGAGGCCATTGCCCCTGGGGCGGGGTGTAGGCCGGTGGCGGGGCATAGGGGGGCGGCGCATAGGCCGGAGGTGGCACCTGCATCGGCTGGCCATATGGCGTGCCGTAGTAGCCGGGGGGCACGGGCGGTGCGCCACCGCCACGGAGGACCCGCCAGCCGGCGAGGGTGACAGCACCGGTGCCGAAGATGCTGGCCAGCAACGGGACCACTGCGGTCCACGAAAGGAGCAGCAGGATGAGCATGCCCAGGAAGGCTGCCCCGTACGGGCGATTGGCGGTGCGCGCGCGAGGCAGGAGGCGCTCGCCGATCCAGACACCGACCACGATCTGGCCGAGGAATACGATCAAGCCCCACAACAGCATCAGACCCAAGGCCAGTGGGATGCCCACGATGGTCACAAGGAGCAACCCGAAGACGATACTGGGGATGACCAGCATGAGGATGCCCACGACGATGGTCTTGAGCACGTCGTTGCTGATGGTCGCTGCGGCACGCCGCACCTGGGCGGTGCCGAAGGCGATGACCAGCAGCGTCACCGCCAGCCAGGCGATGAAGCCGCCGATGATGAGGAAGATGAGGCCGACGATGAGGAACGCCACGAGCGCGGCGAGCGCACCCGCCAGCTCCTGCTGTGCATCGACGAGCTCGCCGCTGACCAACGTCTCGTCGACCCCGGTGATATCTGTGCCGCTGTACGTCAGCTCACTGACGGCAGCGCCAGCCTCTAGCGTCAGCGATCCACCCAGGGTGAAGAGCTTCTCTACGCTCGCGCCCGCGCCCGTGATGATCACATCGGCATCGACGGCGACCATGCCGTCGACGACGCCCTCGATACGAGCTGATCCGTTGACGATCATGACGCCATCGGCCGTGTCCGTAGGTCCGACCGCGATATCTCGGCCGACGGCGACCAGGACGCTATCGTCACTGGATGACAGCAGCCAGCCCGGCTCTTCCGACTGGGCCATCACCGGCAGGGCGCCGACGATGATCATGCTCATCGCGAACAGGAATGCTCGCCACACGTTTCGTTGCATCTTCTCCTCCATTGCGGGCCCAGCCTAACCTGTCGGGTCCCTGTCGCGCCAGAGTATGCGCTGCATGGGCCGTGCGACACCGCGCAGACGTGACCGCTCACCTGCCCCACGGGGGGCCTATCGGCCCTGCCACTGGCAGCCTTTCGAAGCGCACACTTGCCGTGACCCGCGGCCGCCCCCTTGGCCGCGGGACCTACCCCTGTACCCGAGTCCATCCCCAAAGAGCCCGGGTGATCCAAGCACATACACCAAGGAGGCCTGACACATGGCCCAGAAATGGGAGTGTCTCGACGGGAACGAGGCCGCCGCCCGTATCGCATACCAACTGAGCGAGGTCATCTCGATCTACCCCATCACGCCGGCCTCGCCGATGGCGGAACACACCGACGACTGGTCTGCCCAGGGCAAGCCGAACATGTGGGGCGTCGTCCCCGATGTGGTCGAGATGCAGTCGGAGGCGGGTGCCGCCGGCGCGCTCCATGGTGCCCTGCAGAAGGGCGCCATGGGTGCCACCTTCACGGCATCACAGGGCTTGCTCCTGATGATCCCCAATATGTTCAAGATCGCCGGCGAGCTGACCCCCTCGGTCATCCACGTCGCCGCTCGAAGCGTGGCTACCCACGCGCTATCGATCTTCGGCGACCACAGTGACGTCATGGCCGCTCGCTCCTGTGGCTGGGCTATGCTGGCCGCGGCCTCGGTGCAGGAGGTCCACGATCTCGCGCTCGTGGCACATGCGGCCACCATGCGCTCACGTATCCCGTTCCTGCACTTCTTCGATGGCTTCCGCACCTCGCACGAGGTCGATAAGATCGCCATGCTTGACAGCAGCGACCTGCGGGCTCTGGTGCACGAGGAAGATGTGCTGGCCTTCCGCGCTCGTGGTATGTCGCCGGAGACCCCGGTCGTGCGCGGCACGGCCCAGAACCCCGACGTCTTCTTTCAGGCGCGTGAAGCCGCCAACCCCTACATGGATGCCGTCAAGGGCATCGTGGCTGAGGTCATGGCCGAGCTCAGTGAGCGCACTGGCAGACCGTACGACCTGGTTACCTACACCGGCGCGCCCGACGCCGAACGCGTCATCCTGGTGATGGGCTCCGGCACTGGTGCTGTGCGCGAGACCGTCGAGGTCATGGCCGCTGCCGGCGAGAAGGTCGGCATGGTGCAGGTGCGTCTTTTCCTACCGTTCCCCTCCGAAGAGCTCTTCGCGGCCCTGCCCAAGACGGTCAAGTCGATCGCCGTCCTCGACCGGACCAAGGAGCCCGGTGCGGTCGGTGAGCCCTTCTACCTGCAGACCGTGTCGGCCCTCAACGAGGCCATGGACAGCGCCGCCGCGCCATTCGAGGTCGCGCCGCGCATCATCGGCGGTCGCTACGGCCTCTCGTCCAAGGAGTTCACGCCGCAGATGGTCAAGCCCATCTACGACGAGCTGGCCAAGGACGCGCCCAAGCGGCACTTCACCGTGGGCATCTACGACGACGTCACCAACCTCTCCCTGCCCATCGACCATGAGTTCGTGCGGCCGCGGCCAGAGGGCCAGGTGCAGGCCATGTTCTTCGGCCTCGGCTCGGACGGCACCGTGGGTGCCAACAAGGCCTCGGTCAAGATCATCGGTGAGGGCACGGACCTCTACTCGCAGGGGCATTTCACGTACGACTCCAAGAAGTCGGGTGCGGTAACCGTCTCGCACCTGCGCTTCGGACCCCAGGAGATCCATTCGACCTACGAGATCTACGCGGCCGATTTCATCGCCTGCCACCAGTTCGGACTGCTGGCCAAGATGCCGGTCCTCGACCGCGCCAAGCAGGGCGCCACCTTCCTCCTCAACAGCCCCTACGGGCCTGACGAGGTCTGGGAGCACCTGCCCACCAAGGTCCAGCAGCAGATCATCGACAAGGACATCGAGCTCTACGTCATCGACGCCTTCGCGGTCGCGGGCGAGGTCGGGATGGGCAACCGCATCAATACCGTGATGCAGCCCTGCTTCTTCAAGCTCTCCGGCGTGCTGCCGGAGGCTGAGGCCATCGCGGCCATCAAGATGTTCGTGGAGAAGACCTACGGCAAGCGTGGCGAGACGGTGGTGCAGCGGAACTACGCCGCCATCGACCTCTCGCTGGAGCGGCTACACAGGGTGGTGACCGGTCCCGCACCGGCCTCGGTCGAGCTGGCAGCGATCGTGGCCGAGGAAGCGCCCGAGTTCGTCAAGAACGTGACCGCCCGCATCATGGCCGGCGAGGGCGACCTGCTGCCGGTCAGCGCCTTCCCGGTCGACGGCACCTTCCCCACCGCCACCACCAAATGGGAGAAGCGCGCCATCGCCCAGGAGATTCCCATCTGGGACGAGACCATCTGCATCGACTGCGGCAAGTGCGCCATGGTCTGCCCCCACGCGGCCATCCGCATGAAGGTCTACCCCACAGCACAGCTGGCCAACCTGTCGGGCGACTTCAAGTCCAAGGACTTCCGCTCGCGTGAGCTCGAGAACTACAAGCTGACCATCCAGGTCGCGCCCGACGACTGCACCGGCTGCGGCGTGTGCGTGGACATCTGTCCGGCCAAGTCCAAGACGGAGGTCAAGCACAAGTCCATCAACATGGAGCCCTATCGCGCGCATGCTGAGGATGAGCGTGAGCGCTGGAACCAGTTCATCTCCATCCCCGAACTGGACCGCAGTCTCCTGCCCCGCGACAGCATCAAGGGATCGCAGGTCCTGGAGCCGCTCTTCGAGTTCTCCGGTGCCTGCTCCGGCTGCGGCGAGACGCCCTATATCAAGCTCGTCAGCCAGCTCTTCGGCGATCGCATGATCGTGGCCAACGCCACCGGCTGTTCCTCGATCTACGGTGCCAACCTGCCCACCACGCCGTGGGCTACCAACGCTGCGGGTCGTGGACCGGCCTGGAACAACTCGCTGTTCGAGGACAACGCCGAGTTCGGATTGGGCATGCGGCTGGCGTTGGACGTCCAGACCCGGCAGGCGAAGGTCCTGCTCAAGAAGCTGTCCTCCGTCGTCGGCGAGGAGCTCGTCAGCGAGATTCTCGAGAACGATCAGGACAGCGAGGCCAAGATCACGCAGCAGCGCGAAGCGGTCGAGAAGCTCCGCGAGGCGCTCAAGGGTGGCGAAGGGGAGCAGAAGGCAGATGCTGACACGCTGCTCTCGCTGTCGGGCGACCTCATCCGCACTGGTGTCTGGATCATGGGCGGCGACGGCTGGGCCTACGACATCGGCTTCGGCGGCCTGGACCAGGCGCTGAGCTCCGGTCGTGACGTCAACATCCTCGTGCTTGACACGCAGGTCTATTCCAACACGGGCGGCCAGGCCTCCAAGGCCACGCCGCGCGGAGCAGTGGCCAAGTTCGCGGCTGCCGGCAAGCCCAGCGGCCGCAAGGACCTGGGCGCCATCGCACGGGCGTATGGCAACGTCTACGTCGCCCAGATCGCCCTTGGTAGCAGTGACATCCAGACCAACAAGGCCATGCTCGAGGCAGAGGCCTGGCCGGGTCCGTCGCTCATCATCGCCTACAGCACCTGTATCGCTCACGGCGTCGATATGTCGCAGTCGATGGTGCGTCAGCGGGACGCGGTGAAGTCCGGCTTCTGGCCGCTGTACCGCTTCCAGCCCAGTGAGGCCGCCGAGGGTCAGCCGTTCAAGCTCGACTCCAAGGCACCATCCATGCCCATCAGCGAGTTCATGTACGCCGAGACACGGTTCGCCATCCTGCAACGCACCCATCCGGAGCGCGCAGCGGAGCTGGCGGCCCTATCACAGGCGGATGCTGACGAGCGATGGCGCTACTACAGCCAGCTGGCTGATGTCCAGCGTTCCATCCCGAGCCTGGAGCATGAGCCCGCCGCGAGTCCCGCGGATGGTTCGGTAGCCGGCAGCAACGGGAAGGGGGAGTCGAAGTGACCGTCGATCTCAGCAGCCGGTACCTGGGGCTTGAGCTTCGCTCACCCATCGTCGCCTCTGCGTCGCCCTTGACCCGCGATCCGCAAGCCGTCGCCAAGATCGAGGAGGCCGGGGCAGGCGCCATCGTCATGGCCTCGCTCTTCGAAGAGGAGATCGAGAACGAGGAGATCGAGCTCGCCGCGTCGCTCGAGCAGGGGACCGAGGGCTTCGCTGAAGCACTCGACTACTTCCCTGAGGTCGATACCTTCATCGGTGAGGGCGACCGCTACCTGCGTGCCCTCGAGACCCTCAAGCGCCAGGCGTCGATCCCGGTCATCGCCAGCCTCAACGCAAATTCGGTGGGTGGCTGGGTGCGCTTCGCCAAGCTGATGGCGGATGCCGGTGCCGATGCGCTGGAGTTGAACCTCTATCGCATCAGCGTCGATCGCAGTCGGACCGCGGCCGATATCGAGGACGAGGACCTCAACCTCATCGCGGCCGTGCGTGCGGCGGTGAACCTGCCCCTGGCCGTCAAGCTCAGCCCCTACTACTCCTCGCTGGCGAACTTCGCCGGCCGAGTGGTGGAAGCCGGGGCCAATGGTCTGGTGCTGTTCAATCGCTTCTACCAGCCAGACATCGATCTCGACGAGCTGGCGGTGGTGCCGCGAGTGAGCCTCTCCCACCCGTCCGAATTGCGTCTGCCGATGCGCTGGACTGCCATCCTGCGTCCGCAGCTTGGGCCTGGGGTGTCCATCGCGGCGACGTCAGGCATCCATAGCGGCACCGATGCGGTGAAGGCGCTGATGGTGGGTGCTGACGTGGCCATGGTCGCCTCTGCCATCCTGCGCGAGGGTCCCGGCAAGATCGCCGACATCCAGCTCGAGATGAAGGCGTGGCTCGAGGAGAACGAGTACAGCTCGGTCACCCAGCTGCGTGGTTCTGCCAGCCAGGGCAGCGTGGATGATCCGGGCTCGTTCGAGCGCGCGCAGTACATCCGCACGCTGCACTCCTGGAACACCCCGGCGCAGCGCCTCGCGACCGCGTAGCGCCTCGCGACCGCGTCGCGCTTCGTCACCCAGCCACTCCACGGGCGTCCGGCCACCAAGTCGGGCGCTCGTTTCGATGCTCTACTCGCGCGTCGCCTGCCGCGCTCGCCACTCGGAGGCCAGGATGCCCATGGTCAGCTCATCCCAGCGGCCGCCGTCGCGCAGGATGGCTTCTCGGTGCCGCCCTTCGAGCACGAAGCCAGCCTTATCGTAGCTGCGGATCGCGCGCGAGTTGAAGCCGAACACCGACAGAGCCACACGATGCAGACCGATGCGCTCGAAGGCCAGCCACAGCATCAACTCAGCCGCTTCGGTGCCGTAGCCCTCGCCCCAGGCATCTCGCTCGCCGATGCTGATGTGAAACAGCGTGGTGCCATTGTCAGGGTCCAGGTTGCTGAATGTGGTGGAGCCGATCAGTCGGCCGCTCTCACGCACGACGATGGCATAGCCGACCTGCTCGGGTGACAGCAGGCGAACGTGGAAGAAGTGGTCCACCTCCTCGACGTTCATCGGCCGCAGCGAGAAGCGCGTCAGGCGTGCCAACTCGGGGTCCTGGTACCAGCGGCGCACATCGGCGAGGTCGTCGGGATGGTGATGGCGAAGCAGCACCCGGGAGCCCTTGATGGTGGCTGGGTGCCAGACCTGACGCTGCTCCGCGAGCGTGACCATGGTCAGCGATGCTAGCGCAACCGACCGCGCACGACGTCACGCACAGCCCCACTACGATGGAGCGATGAACGAGACGGGCCGCGGCTCGATGCGGCAGTGGGCAGAGTTGGCGGAACGCATTCGTGCCACGCGCAAGACGTCGGAGAAGAGCGCCATCGTGGCCGCCTACCTGGGCTCGCTCGAGGCCTCCGACCTTGAGGTTGCGGCGGTCTTCCTGAGCGGGCGGCCGTTCCCCGAGTGCGAGCAACACAAGATCGGCCTGGGCTGGCGTGCCATCTCGAGGGTCGTCACGGAGGTGGCCGGCACCGACGAGGAGGCGCTGCGACAGGCCTACGACCGCTCCTCTGACGTGGGTACCGCCGTCGCGGATGTGCTGGCCGAGTCCGGCCACGAGACTCAGGGCCCGGAGCTGATGCTGGCAGACGTGGCTGCCGGGTTCGGTGCCATCGCGGACGCCCGACGGCCCGACGCCAAGGCTGCCGCCTTCGCCGGTCTGCTGCGCCGTGCCGACCCTCTGAGCGCGCGCTACCTCACCGCCATCCTCAGCGGGGAGCTACGCATCGGCTTGCGCGAAGGCCACCTGGAGAAGGGCATCGCCGGGGCGTTCGGGCGCGACTTGGCGCGCGTCCAGTGGGCAGGCATGCTGAGCGGCGACATCGGCCGCACCGCCCGTCTAGCTCGCGACGACGCCCTTGATTCCGCACAGCTCGCGCAGTTCCATCCACTGAAGTCGATGCTGGCCACAGCGGTGGCCGACGAAGCGGAAGCCATCTCCCGCATGGGCTCGCCCATCTGGGTCGAGGACAAGTACGACGGCATCCGCGCCCAGCTCCACAAACAGGGTCGGACAGTGCGGCTCTACAGCCGCGACCTCAACGACATCAGCGGGCAGTTCCCCGAGGTCGCGTCCGCCGCCGCGGATCTGCCCTGGGACGGCATCCTCGACGGCGAGATCCTGGCCTGGAAGGACGGTCTGGTCCTGCCCTTCCTGGCACTGCAGTCGCGGCTCGGTCGCAAGAAGCCGTCGGCGGCGATCCTGGCCGAGGTGCCGGTCATCTATGTCGGCTTCGATGCTTTGGCGCTGGGGGATGGGGGTGCGGTACCCGAACCGCTGCTGCGGCAGCCCTTGCGTGAGCGTCGCCGTCGCCTGGAGGCACTGGGCCTGCCGCATACCCCGGGTTTCGGGCTGGCCGCGCTCGTCGACGCCGCCGACGCCGTCGAGCTGGAGCGCATCTTCGGCGAGGCACAGGGGCGTGGCAACGAGGGCCTGATGCTCAAGGCCCCCGACTCGATCTACTCGCCCGGTCGACGGGGATACGCCTGGCTGAAGCTGAAGAAGGCACTCACCACGCTCGACTGCGTGGTCATCGGGGTGGAGGTCGGGCACGGGCGCCGTCATGGCCTGCTGTCGGACTACACCTTCGCGGTACTTGACGACCGTGCCGATGCCGCCGGGCGCGCGCTCGTCCGCATCGGCAAGGCCTACAGCGGCCTGACCGACGCCGAGATCGCCGAGATGACCCGCTGGTTCGAGGAACACACGCTCAGCCGCCATGGCCGCTACCGCGAGGTGGAACCGCGGATCGTGGTCGAGATCGCCTTCGACGTGGTGCACGCGTCCGGTCGGCACGCCTCCGGTTTCGCCCTGCGCTTCCCGCGCATCGTGCGTATCCGCGATGACAAGGTGCCGAGCGAAGCTGATCGCTGGAGCACCGTGGCCGCACTGCACGAGCGGCTTCAGGTCGCCGGCCGTGGAGGTGTGCTGACCGATGAGCGCGAGGTCGCGACAGGCACCACTCCGCCTGAGCGATGATGGGGCCATGATCCCCCTGCCAGTTCGAGCATGAGTCCCTCGCTGGTTCGACCATGACCGAGCCTCCGCGCCGATTCGATCGTGTCCGCGGCCTGCGTGATGCCCTGACCGCGACCGGCGCTGGCATCAACCTTGCGACGCATCTTGCCGGACCCATCCCGGCCGAGGCGATGGCGGCGGTTCACGAATCGGACGAGATGGAGTTGCGCATCGGTCGAGCAGGTCCTGATCGTGACGAGGACATGGCGCAGCGCCAGCGTGAGGCGCGGGCCGTGGCGGCCGCGGCCTTGAAGGCGTCGCCCGAACGGATCGTGCTGACCCATGGATCGGCCGACGCTGCCCGCCTGTTGGCCCTGGAGGTGCTCGAGCGACGCGAGGGCGCGGGCCAGCGTGTGCTCTTGCTCGAAGGGATCGACCGGACCGTGGCTGCCGCCATCCGTGATGTGGCCGATGTCGCCGCTGCGAGGGTCGAGGTGCTCGCCGAGGCTCCCCGCATCCTCCCGGCCGACGTGGCGCTGGTGGCGATGGCCCACGTGGATCGCGATGGTCGCCTTGCCGACGTGTCAGCCGTCGCGAGCTCCGCCCACAAGGCCGGGGCGCGCCTGCTGGTGGACGCTGGTCTCAGTGTCGGTGCGCTGCCGACCGATGTCGACGAGATGGGGGCCGACTTCGTCGTGGCCGATACGCACCGATGGCTGCTGGGTCCGGACGCCGTCGCCATCGCCTGGGTGAGCCCACATCTCGACATCGAGGTGCCCGAGTGGTTGCGCCAGGCTAGCTCGCCGTTCGCCCGCGGATCCCTGCTGGCGTTGTCACGGAGTGTCGGCTGGCTGCTGATGTACGTGGAGCTGCCCTGGGCCATCGACCGCACCGTCGCCCTGGCCGACCAGCTGTACGCGGATCTGGCCGCCATCGAGGGGGTGGAGCTGATCGCCTCGGCCGATGCACATGGAGCCGTGGCAGCCTTCCGGGTCGCCGGCTGGGACGCCGAGAGCGTGGCCGATGAGCTGGGCCGTAGCATCTTCGCCATCGTCGAGGCTGATGCTGAGGCCGATCTGGTGCGCGTCAGCGTGGCGGCCTGGAACCGCGAGAGTGAGCTGGAGCGCTTCGTGGAGCGCATTGCCGAGATCGCGGCACACACGCCCGACTCGCTACCGCGGCGGCCATCGCTGACCGTCCTACGTGGGCCCATCGAGCCCGAGGATGGTGCGTGAGCGACGCCCCTGACCGACACCCACCCGATGCCGATGGGCGGCCCCAGTCGGCAGCGCCGCCGCGGCAGATCCGCCACCGTTCGGAGCTGGAGATCCGCTGGCGCCAGGCACGTAACGCCCCGCCGCCGGTGGTTCGGGCCGTGCTGGCCAATGTGGCCGTGGCCACCCTCGGCGGCATCATCCTGCTACTGACCGATTGGCTGGCGAGCAACGGGGTGTTGCCCCGGTTCGTGCTCGATCTGGGCCCACTCGTCTACGTGGCTGTCGTCATCATCAGCGGCACCGTCTTCACCTACCTGTGGGTGGAGCTGCCCACCGGCGTACCCGGCCAGAAACGCCGCTCGGCTTGGTCGGGCGTGTTGGGCTTCTTCGCCAGCATCCCCATCGTCTACCTGGCGCTGGTCATCATCTTCGAGTTCCTGCGCCCGCTGCTGCCGTAGCGGCTCGGCCGTCCGCCTGCCCGCTCCCCGTGGCCGATCCCGTTGCGGTGGTCAATGAGTCGACCGTCTTCACGAATAGCGCGGCTTGGCCTTCGATCGACATCTCTCCATCGGGTTCCGCGCACGGTTCGGGCCTATTCTGGTCAACAAGTCGACCGCAGGAGCGCGATGTCGACGTTTCGTGGGCCATTGTCGGCGCATCCCGCTCGAAACGGTCGACAAATCGACCACCTCGCCCACGACCGTGCCCGGCGGAGGTCAGCGTGGCCACAGATGCGACCGCGGTGTCGGGACGGCCCTGATAGCATCGACCTGTACCGGGTCCCATATCCGATGGTGGAGTAGCTCAACGGTTAGAGCGTCCGGCTTATATCCGGATGGTTCCAGGTTCGAATCCTGGCTCCCCTACCAGCCACCTCAGCAAGGAGACGGCCGATGTCCACACCATCTGGCGCGACCGGTGGCTGGCAGCCTGCCGGCGTCTCGGCGATGACGTTGTTCGTCGAGGATCTCGAGGCCGCCCGGGACTTCTACCGACGTGCGTTCGACTCGGAGCCGATCCTCGATGAGGGCGATTCGGTGGTGTTCCGTGCCGGGAGCACGTTGGTCAACCTGCTGCGCATCGGGGTGGCCGATGAGCTCGTGGGGCCGGCGACTGTCGGACTGGCCGGTGGGGGAGCCCATGCCGTCTACACCATCACGGTCGAGGATGTCGATGCCGTGGTCGAAGGGCTCCGCGCTCGAGGCATCGAGCTGCTGAATGGCCCGATGGATCGCTGGTGGGGGCCAAGGACCGCCAGCTTCCAGGATCCCAGCGGGCACATCTGGGAGATCGCCAGCTAGCGACGACGCACTTCGGTGCCCCATCGCGATCGCCGTCCGCGATCGCCGGGCCGCGAGCATCCCCGCCACGCGCACGAAGGCCGCGCGGCCGACCCTCTTCTAGTCAGCACACGCGGCCCGTGCTGCGAGCGACCGTCAGCTGGCGAACCAGCCGCCGCCGCTCACCTCGGGTTCAGCTGCTGCCTACTGGCAGTCCGGGCTCGTGCCCGCCTCGACCGGTGCGAACTGGTAGTAGTCACACGCGTTCTCGGGGGTCAGCAGCACCATACCGATGGACTGCTTCTCCTCCATCATGGTCGAGCCACCGGCCTTGATGTACTCATCGGCCTGGATCGCGGCCTGCAGCGCCATATCGGCGACCGGCTGGAGCGACGTGGCCTTGAGTTCGCCAGCGTTGATGGAGATGATGGCGTCATCGCTGCCATCGAAGCCGACGACGATGATGCCAGGCTTGCCGGCGGCCATGACTGCGGCCTGTGCGCCCAGAGCCATGGTGTCGTTGCCGGCGATGATGCCCTTGACGTCGGGGTACTGCTGGAGCAGCGCCTCGGCGACCTGGAAGCCCTCATCCTGGCTCCAGTTGGCGGTCTGCTGGGCGACCATCTCCATCGCGGGGATGGCGTCCAGAACGTCGTGGTAGCCCTGGGAGCGGACGTGGGCGTTGGTGTCGGTGTCCTTGCCGGTCAGCTCGATGTAGGTGCCCTCTTCGCCCATCAGGCTGGCGAACTCCTCGCCCAGGATGGTAGCGCCCTGGTAGTTGTCCGAGACGATCTGCGCTACGGCCACGCCGTCAGCGGTGATCTCACGGTCGACGAGGAAGCTGGGGATGCCGGCATCCTTGGCTTCCTGGACCGCTGCCACCGTGGCGTCGGCGCCGGCGTTGTCAAGGATGATGGCCACGGCGCCTTGTGCGATGCAGGTCTGGACGAGCTCCAGCTGCGTGTTGGCGTCGTCGTTGTGGACGAGGCGGCTGGTGGTGTAGCCCAGCTCCTCAGCCTTGTCAGCAGCGATCTGCTGCATGGCCCCGAAGAAGGGGTTCTCCACCGGCGGGACGATGACGCAGATCATGCCGCCCTCAGCGGTCGCGTCATCCTGGGCGGCGGCGACCATACCCGTCGAGGCCGTCAGTGCCACGGCTGCGCCGAGGATCAGTACGCCGCGCATTCCAGTCTTGTTGAACATTCGTTCCTCCACTCTGTTGCTTGTCGCGCCGGCATCTCCGGTGCGCTTCGAACACTCCGTTTGGGTCACTGCTGAGCTTCCCCTGGCGGCTCCTCCTTTCGGTGCTGCTCGATGTCGGTATCGGTCAGTCTGCGGAAGCGCCGACCTGGGCGGCCTGCTGCTGCAGGGCCAGCCGTCGTTCAGCGCGCTGCTGGAGTTGGTCGATGATCAGGGCCAGCACGATGACCGTGCCAGTGATGATCAGCTTGGCGAACGAGGAGATGCCCATCAGGGTCAGGCCGTTGTTGAGCGTGCCGATGACGAGGGCGCCGATGATGGTGCCGATGATGGTGCCGCGTCCGCCGGCCAGCGAGGTGCCGCCCAGGACGACGGCGGCGATGGCATAGAGCTCGAAATACTGGCCCGTGGCGGGGTGCGCGGCGACCAGCTGGCTGGCGATGATGAGCCCCACCGTGGCGGCACAGAAGGCGCTGATCATGTATACGATCATCTTGGTGTGGTTGACGCGGACGCCGGAGAGCTCGGCGGAGCGCTCGTTGCCGCCGACCGCATAGACGGCCCGGCCGAATGGGGTTCTCGTGGTCACGAACCAGGCCACCACCGTGAAGATGACCAGGATGACGATGGCCCAGGGCACCAGGTCGAGGAGGCTGCCCGTGCCCAGCTCACGGAATCCGGTGTTGCCCAGCTCCTCCTTGCCTACCAGGTTGGGGAAGGTCCCGCCGTTGTTGATGAGCCCGGCCAAGCCGCGCGCCACCATCAACATGCCCAGCGTGGCGATGAATGGCGCGACGTTGAAGCGGGTGATGATGAAGCCGTTGATGGCGCCCAGCGAGGTGCCGGCCGCGAGAGAGATGACCAGCACCATCCAGGTGTGCGGGTAGATGACCCAGTCGCCGATCTGGAATCCCTGGTTGATGAGCAGGCCGGCGATGATGCCCGTGAAGCCCACGATGGAGCCGACAGAGAGGTCGATGCCGCCGGTCAGGATGACGAAGGTCATGCCGATGGCGAGGATGCCGTTGAGGGCCGTCTGCTTGATCAGGATCTCGATGTTGGCGCCGGTCAGGAAGGTGCTCTCCGCCCAGGCGAAGAACAGCACCAGCACGACGAGCGCGATGAGGGCGCGACCCCGGAGCAGGAACTGGGCGATCTCGGTCCGGGTCATGCCGCGCTTCGTGGGTGCCGGCGCGTTAGTCGTCACTGAGTCACCTCGGCGGTCCCTCTCTCGTTGCCGATCAGCCGCACCGCCGGCCCGTGTCCGATGGCCGATGCATCGACGAGCTCCTTCTCGGACGCCTCACCGCCCTGGAACTCGGCCACGATCTCGCCCTTCGAGAGCACCAGGATGCGGTCGGACATGGCCATGACCTCCTTGAGCTCCGAGGAGACGAAGATGATGCCGAAGCCCTCCTTCGCAAGGCGGCTCATGATCTGGAAGATCTCGGACTTGGCGCCGACGTCGATGCCTCGGGTGGGCTCATCGAGGAGCAGCACCTTGGGCTCGGTGAGCAGGCCCTTGGCCACGACCACCTTCTGCTGGTTCCCGCCGCTGAGCGAGCTGATGTTGTTGTTGGGGTCGGCCACTCGGACCGACAGGTCCTCGATCATCCCCGCCACGGCGCCGCGCTCCTTGGCAGGCGAAAGGTAGAACCGGTAGAGGTAGCGCTTGAGGCTGGACAGGACCATGTTGTGGGCCACTGAGAGGGTGGACACCAGTCCGACCGTCTTGCGGTCCTCGGGCACCAGCACGATGCCCGCGTCGATGCGCTCGGCGACCGTGGCTCGGGCCAGGTCTCGGCTCTCCAGCACGACCTCGCCACTGGCCTCGGGCCGGACGCCCGCGAGGACCTCCATCAGCTCGGTGCGACCGGCGCCCATGAGGCCATAGAGGCCCAGGATCTCGCCGGCTCGGACTTCGAACGACACCCGGTCCAGAAGGAACCCGCCGCCGAGGCGCGGCAGGGTGATGTCCTTGACCTGCAACAGCACCTCGCCCACGTCGTGCTCGGTGCGCGAGAAGAGCGAGGCCGGAGAGCGGCCCACCATCTGCTCGATGATCCAGGCCACGTCCACATCGGCCGATCCGGCATTGGCCACGATGCGGCCGTCGCGCATCACCGTGATACGGTCGCCGACCTGCAGCAGCTCTTCGAGCTTGTGGCTGATGTAGACGATGGCCACGCCGCGCGCCTTGAGGTCATCGATGATGCGGAAGAGGCCCTCTACCTCAGCCTGGCTGAGGGCAGACGTCGGCTCGTCCATGATGAGTACGCGCACGTCGTGGGTCAGTGCCTTGGCGATCTCGACGATCTGCTGCTGGCCGATGCGCAGGTTGGCGACCAGTTCGTCGGGGTCGATGTCCTGACCCAAACGTTCGAGCAGCTCGAGCGCCAGCTTCTTCTGAGCGCCGCGGTCGATGGCCGGACCGCGGGTGATCTCCTGGGCCAGGAAGAGGTTGTCCAGCACGGTCAGGTTGGTGCATAGGTTGAGTTCCTGGAAGATGATGCCCACGCCCTTGGCAGCCGCATCGGTGACGGTGGGCAGGACCACCGGCTCGTCATCGATGAGGATGCGCCCGCTCGTTGGCTGCTCCACACCAGCCAGCAGCTTCATGAGCGTGGACTTGCCCGCCCCGTTCTCGCCGACCAGCACGTTGACCTGGCCCTCGAGCACGTCGAAGGTCACGTCGTCGAGTGCGGTGGTGCCGGGGAAGACCTTGGTGATGTGCTCCGCGCGCATGGGCACGCGCCGCGCCGTCGGTGCCGCTCCGGCCGGGGTGGCCACAGTCATCGCTCGATGACTTCGATGGGCACGATATCCAGCTCGCTCACGTCGAGGGTGGGCAGGTTGGCGGTGCGCAGTCCGAGGGCTCCGGTGAACTCCACGTTCTTGCCGGTGAGCCCCTCCTTGTCCAGACCATCCAGGTTCTGGACGACCTTGCTGTTGATCTCCTTGGCGACCTTGCCGAACTCGGTCTGTTCGCGGAAGTCGCCGAAGCTGATGAAGCCGGCCGCGTCACGGACCGCGGAGTTATCACTGGGGATACGTGTGCCGATCCAGGCGCGCAGCTTGATGGGACCGTCGTAGCCGTCCACCGCGATGCCGATGCTGCCCTTGCTGGACTCGAGGTCGACATCGGTGACCGTGCCGGTGCCCGTCACGCGGTAGACCTGGGCCGCGCCACTGAGCTCGGAGCCCATGGCCGCCACGATGGGCGCGAGATCCGCGGTGGCGATCGTGCCGTCCGCCTCAGGCTGGATGGCGTTGAGCAGGTCGGCGATCGGCACCGCGCCTTCCTTGATGGCCAGCTGCACCGCTGCCCAGTTGTCCTCGACATAGGCGGCGGGGTCGAACGAGACGGTCAGGGCCTCCTCGTCCTGGGTTGAGATGACCGTGAAGCCGAACAACAAGGCCAGCACGGCGAAGACCGCGACGGCACCGATGGCGACCGCCCAACCTGGACTGACCTTGTCCTTCATGCCACCTCTGCTCCCATGGCTTCCTGTGGTGCTCCCGGCCCTCCGCGCCCGCCGTCCTCTGCGCCATCGGCGCTCATCTGGAGCAGCCGCTCTGCGGTATGCACGTCCGTGATGAGGCAGTTGATCCAGTGCCCTACGATGGCGGCATGGACGGCCTGGGTCTTGCTGGGCCCGCCGGCGACCGCGATGGCGCGGGGAACGCGCTGGAGCTGCTCCAGAGTGATGCCGATGACCCGGTCATCGAGTGGCGTCTTGACGCGCTGCCCATCGGCGCACATGAAGCGCAGGCCGATGTCGCCGATACCGCCCGCCTCGCGAACGGTCTCCAGTTCCGTCGGTGAGAAGACGTTGCCGCTGCTGGCGAGCAGTCCCGAGGGCTCCTGGCCGCCGATGCCCACGAGCGCCACGTCGAGGTGATCGAAGAGTGCCACCGCGCGCTGCACGAAGGGGTCCTGCAGGAGCACGTTGCGCGCACCGACCGAGCCCACGCTGCTGGGGGCCGGCAGGAACGTGCCGTCGCCATGCAGCAGGTTGGCCAGGCGACGCACCAGGTGGGTGGCGTGGCCCTCGGCTGCGGGGTCGCCGCCGCCACCCAGGATCTGTACCACCCGCGTCTCCTTGACGCCACTGACCGGGTGCATGGCATCGACCATGGCCAGCAACGTGGCGCTCCATGAGCTGACGCCGATGACGTCGCCGGAGCGGACGGTGGTCTCGAGGTGGAAGGCGGCGGCCGCGCCGAGCTCGCGTACGGCGGCGTCATCGTCGTCACGAGAGATGTCGACGACCTCGACCTCGGTCAGACCGAGGCGCGTCTCGAGCGCCTCCTCGAGTTCGGGGTTGGCGCCGCTGGGCGCCCGCACGGAGATGCGCACGATGCCCTGGTCCTGGGCGCCCTTGATGAGCCGTGAGACCTTGGGCTGGGAGAGGCGCAGGTGCGAGGCGATCTGGGGCTGCTTGAGGCCCACCTCGTAGTAGAGCCTAGCCACGCGGGTCATCAGGCGCAACTCGTCGGCGCGGGCCATCTCAACGATCCATGACCTCGCGGGCCGCGTTCGCGATGCCGTCGGGGGTGAGGCCGGCCAGTTCGAGCAGGAACGCCGGGGACCCCGTGGGACAGAATCCCGGGAAGCCCAGGATGCGCATGGGCACGGGCTGCTCCTGGACCACCACCTCAGCGACCGCGCTGCCCAGGCCGCCGCGCACGATGTGCTCCTCGACGGTCACGATGCCCCTTGTCTCGCGTGCCGCGGCCACGATGGCCTCGCGGTCGATAGGGGAGGCCGTGGCCATGTTGAGCACACGTGTGTCGATGCCCTCGGAGGCCAGTACCTCCGCGGCCTCAAGGGCGCGGGTGACCATGACGCCGTTGGCGATGATGGTGATGTCGTTGCCTTCTCGCAGTCGCGCGGCTTTGCCCATCTCGAAGCGGTAGTCGTCGGCATGGATGATGGGCACGCCGATGCGGCTGGTGCGCACGAAGACGGGACCCTCGTGTTCGTATGCTGCCCGGATCGCCCATGCCGTTTCCACGGGGTCGGCGGGCACGATGACGACGAGCCGGTCGATGGCGCGCAGCCAGGCGATGTCCTCGATCGAATGGTGGGTGGGGCCCAGCTCGCCGTAGGCCACGCCGCTGCTCACGCCGACGAACTTCAGGTTGGCACCGCTGTAGGCGGCATCGACCTTGATCTGCTCCAGCGCACGTGCCGTGAGGAACGGTGTGGCACCGCAGACGAAGGGGATCTTGCCGCCGTTGGCGAGGCCCGCGCCGACACCGACCATGTTCTGCTCAGCGATGCCGACGTTGACGACCTGCTCGGGCAGGACCTTGTCCAGCTTGGTGACCTTGGTAGAGCCCAGTGAATCGTTGACGACGGCGACCACGCGGCGATCGGCCCTCGCTAGCTCCACGAGTGTGTCCGTGAAGGCGTCCCGACAGTCGTACAGCTTGACCGGTACCTCCGCGGTCATGCCCGTCCCTCTTCCAGCTCGGCCACCGCCCGGGCGTACTCCTCGTCGCTCGGAACGCGGTGGTGCCACTCCTTGCGGTCCTCGATGAACGACACGCCATGTCCCTTCCGGGTGTTGGCGATGACGCAGTTGGGCTTGCCGCTCTCGAAGGGGAGGGCGGCGAAGGTCTGCAAGAGTGCCGCGGGATCGTTGCCGTCGGTCTCGCGCACGGCCCAGCCGAACGCCTCGAACTTGGCCGGCAGCGGGTCCAGGCCCATCGTGGTCTCGGTGCGGTCGCCCTGTTGCAGGCGATTGCGGTCGACGATGCAGACGAGCTTCTCCAGCCCGAAGTGGCCGGCTGCCATGGCTGCCTCCCACATGGAACCCTCCTGCAGCTCTCCGTCGCCGGTGAGCACGAACGTGCGCCGGGCCGCGTCGTCCATCTGCCCGGAGAGGGCGATGCCGACCGCGACCGGGAAGCCGTGGCCGAGGGGGCCGGTGTTGGTCTCGACGCCGGGCACCTTGTTGCGGTCAGGGTGACCGTTGAGGCGTGACAAGGGTTCGAGGAACGTGTCCAGCTCGGCCTCGTCGAAGTAGCCGGCCATGGCCAAGGTGGTGTAGAGCGCAGCCGCCGAGTGGCCCTTGGAGAGGACGAAGCGGTCCCGCTCGGGATCGGTGGGGTTGGCTGGGTCGTAGCGCAGCACGCCGCCGAAGAAGAGCGTGACCAGGATGTCGGTCGCCGAGAATTCGCCACCGATGTGGCCAAGCCCTGCGCCGTGGACCATCTTGAGGTCGCGCAGACGCACATCGATGGCGCGCTGTCGCAGACGCGTGGTGTTGTCAACCGTGTTCGAGTCCACTAGTGATTCCTTGTCTGCGGTCCATGTCCTCTGGGATCGAACAGCGCATCCACACCGATCGCCTGAGCTGGCTGCTTGTCGCAGGCGAGGGATGCGTCGTCCATTCTGCCACGAATGGCTATTCATGTGTGTATGACAAGTCACAGGATGAGGATGAACTTGTATGTTGTCAAGACACCGCGGTGTGATCGTGTACATCGACGGGCCGGTCATCCTCGGTGCGGACGCACGAAGACCACGAGAAAGACCGTGGCTGACCCCGGGCCTGCCACGGCCTCCCAGCACCCACAGGTCGCCCCGACCAGGGACGCCTGGATTCAGGACATGATCAGGCCGCCATCGACGTTGATGGTCTGGCCGGTGATGTAGGACGCGTCTTCTGAGGCGAGGAAGAGCACCAAGCCAGCCACGTCGTCCGGTGAGCCGGCTCGCTTCATCGGGATGTTGTTTTGCACCCACTCATCGATGAGCTCGCCCTCTTTGTAGTCGCCGAGCAGATCACCCCAAGCCTTGTCGTTGTACTTCCACATGTCGGTGTCGATGATGCCCGGCGCGAAGGCATTGACGGTGATGCCGGCCGGTGCCAGCTCCTTGGCCAGGCTCTGCGTGATGCCGACCACGCCCATCTTGCTGGCGGCGTAGTGAGGCGTGTAGATAAACCCATCGCGAGATTGCCCAGATCCGGTGTTGATCAGCCGGCCAGAGCCCTGTTGCAGCATGTACTTGGCCGCGGCCTGGCAGCACAGGAAGACGCCCTTGGTGTTGACGTCGAGGACCAGGTCCCACTCATCCTCGGTCAGTTCGTCGAGCTTCTTGATGGTGATGACGCCCGCGTTCTGGATAGAGATGTCGACCCGACCGAATTCAGCCATGGTCTGCGCGTACATCGCCTCGACCTGCGATTTGTCCGTGACATCGACGACCAGTGACAAGGCTCGAGCGCCCGTCTCCTTGCGGATCTTCTCGGCAACCTTGTGCACGAGTTCTTCGTTGGCCGCGACCACCACCGAAGCACCTTCCCGGGCGAAACGGAGTGCGATGCCTTCGCCGATGCCACGGCTGGCGCCGGTCACCACTGCGACCTGTCCCTTGAATCTGGCTTGCCCCACCATGGTTCACCTCCTCTCCGGATGACGGTTGATGCCGCGCGTCACGCCGGAGAACGTTGGCGTCGCGGTGCCTGTGACTACGTGCTGTCGTCGAGCAGTCGGCGAGCGACGAGACTGTCTGTGACGAGGACATGGATCCAGCCCCCGCGGATGGCGCCGCGGATGGCTTGCCACTTGCGTTCGCCGCCGGCGACCGCGACGCATCGCTGCACGCGCCTGAGCTGGTCGAGCCCCATGCTGATCACGCGCTCGTCCAGCGTGGACTCGATCCGCTGTCCGACCGCATCGAAGAAGTGGAGGTTGATGTCACCCACGGCACCAAGCTCGGCGAGGTGCTTGCCCTCAGCGCTGGAGAAGGCATTTCCGCTCTGGGCCAGCATGCGTGACGGTTCCGGGGTGCCGATGCCGACCAGGGCTAGGGTCACGTCATCCCACTGCGCGATGACCTCCTGGAAGTACGGGTCGGTGGCCAGAGCCCGCTTCGTCTCCGCGGAGCCGACGACCCCGGGTGCTTGGAGCATCACGGCTTCTGTGCCGCAGAACTCCGCGAGGCGCCGCGTCATGCGGGACGCGTGTGCTTCGCTGCTGGGGTCGCCGATGCCGCCTTCGATCTGGATGACGCGCGCGCCGCGTGGTGTCCGCAGCGGATGCATGGCATTGGCGGTGCTGAGCAGCGACTCACTCCACGAGGAAACACCGATGACCTCGTCGGACTTGATCGTCGTCTCGAGGTAGTAGGCGGCTGACGACCCGAGGTTTCGTAGGAGCCGTCCGGGGTCCGTGGAATGGTCGACGACCATGACCTCCTTGAGACCGTACTCCTCGCGCAGGCCACGCTCGAGCTCGGGGTAGTAGCCGGAGGGCGAGTTGACCGTGATGCGGACGACCTGCAGCTCGAGGGCGCGCTTGAGCAATCGGGACACCGTGGCCTGCGAGAGGTCAAGCTGTGTGGCGATCTGGGCCTGCCGAAGGCCGTCCTCGTAGTAGAGGCGTGCGAGCTTCGCCAGCTGCCGGGCTTCTTCGGGTCGCGCCGTCGGGTGCTGGCCGGTCATCGAGCCGGGCGGTACATGGTGCGGGCCACGGCATCGCTCCAGCCACCGTACAGCCGCTCTCGCTCCGCCGGGTCGATAGCGGGCTCGAACCGGTCGATAGACCGTGGCAGAGCCTCGATCTCGTCGGTGGAGGTCCAGGTGCCGACGGCCAGGCCGGCCAGATAGGCAGCGCCCATGGCCGAGAGCTCGGGAGTGTTGTTGCGCTGCACGGGCACGCCAAGGATGTCTGCCTGGAACTGCATCAGATGCGCGTTACGAGTCACGCCACCATCGGCCAGCAGCACCCGGAGGACTCCGCCGGTCGCTGCCTGCATCTCGTCGAACACATCGCGGACCTGATAGGCGATCGAGTCGATGACGGCGCGCGCCATCTGTTCGAGACTCGAACTGCGCGTGAGGCCGGTGATCAAGCCTCGCGCCTGATCGTCCCAGTGGGGCGCTCCAAGGCCCACGAACGCGGGCACGAGGTAGATGCCCTCGGTGTCGGGAACGCGTTCGGCCATCGCAGCGACCTCTCCGGGGCTGTCGAGGCCGACGAAATCGGCCATCCACTGGACCGCGGCGCCGGTGACGTAGATGTTGCCCTCAAGCGCGTAGACAGTCGAGCCGAGACCCCAAGCGATGGTTGAGGCCAAGCCGCGTTCGCTGGCGACGCGACGCGCTGTCGGTGTCATCAGCGAGCTGCCCGTTCCATAGGTGGCCTTCACGGAGCCGGCTGCGAACCCAGCATGGCCGAACAGGGCGGCGTGTGAGTCACCGACCATAGAGCCGATGGGGATGCCAGCGGGCAGCGAGCCGAGGGTGATCGTCTCTCCGAAGATGGCACTGCTCGGCAGGATCTCCGGCAGCGCTGCGGGGGGAACGCCGAAGGCCTCGAGAAGTACCGGGTCCCACGTTCCATCAGAGATGTTGAGCAGCTGGGTGCGCGAGGCATTGCTCACATCCGTTCGGTGATGTGTGCCACCGGTGAGGTTCCATAGCAGCCAACTGTCGACCGTGCCTACGCGGATCGAACCTTGTGCGGCGCGCTCGTGGCCATCCGGTGTGTTGTCGAGCAGCCACCGGATCTTCGAGCCAGTGAACATCGGATCGATGGGCAGTCCAGTCCGTTCCCGTAGGTCATCCTCGAGCCCCTGAGCACGCAGCTGCTCACAGAAAGCGGCGGACCGGCGGCACTGCCAGGTGACCACTGGTCCGACGGGCCTACCGGTCGCGGCGTCCCAGGCCAGCCCGGACTCGCGCTGATTGGAGACGCCCACGGCGGCCAGTGGTGGCGACCCGGCTTCCTCAAGGCAGCCGTCGACGGCTTCGCGAACGCTCTGCCAGATATGTTCAGCGTCTTGCTGCACCCATGCCGGCTGAGGGAACTCGATATCGACCGGTCGTGACGCCATGCCTTGGACGACGCCCTCTCGGTCGACAAGGATGGCCTTGGTGTTGGTGGTGCCCTGGTCGATGGCCAGGATCATCGGCTCAGCGGACATGGTGTCTCCTCCGGTCCAGTTCGTCCGGCGCTTCTTGGTAGTGGCTTCCTACCTCGGCGCGGCCCGGCCCGCTTTGAGCCCCGAATGGCTCTGCAGTTGCGCTCTCGGCGGAGTCGCTGGTGCCCCTGATGATGGCATCACGCCACTCCCCACGCTCCCTCGACATGCTTAGTGCATTGCCTTTCAATCCTGACAAGATATGCATCGGCGCGGACTGTACTCCCGTCGTATCTCGTTAGTCAACCTGGGTTGTCAGGTCCGACGAGGCTTCGGTTCGTACTTGACACTCCACTTCTCTGGCAGTATCTTCCGCTCTGGTTGCATAGTCTCGCGTCGCCGAATGGATATGCACATCCGGCGCGGTGACGAAAGGAGGAGTGCTGAACGACGGCCCATTCTTCGTTATCAAATCGCCCCGTGGAAGACCCGGGCAATCAAGCGGAGGGACACACAGTGATCAATAAGCGTTCATCAGCGGCCGCCCTTGCGGTCGTGCTCGGAGGAACACTGGCGGCGAGCTCGCTGGCCGTCGCGCAGGATGCGCCGAGCGACCCATCGGAGATCGATGTCGCCTGGATCGGCAAGACGCTGAACAACCCATGGTGGATCTCGGTCGCCGACTTCGCGGCGCGCGAAGCCGAGCAACTCGGCATCAACATGACCATCTCCCTGCCGGAGGAAGAGGTCGACCTGCAGAAGCAGATCGCCATCACCGAGGCTGCGATCGAGCAAGGTGTTGACGCCATCATCATCTCCGCCTCGAGCTCAGAGGGCATCATCCCCGCCATTGAGAAGGCTCGCGATGCCGGCATCAAGATCGTCAGCTTCGACACGCGTATTGCTGACCCGTCCCTGGTAGATGTATACGTCGGTGCCGACGATGTTGCCGGTGCCTACAAGGCCGGCCAGTACATCTGTGCGGTTCTCGGCGCTGAGGGTGGCCAGGTAGGCCTCCTTGAGGGTCTGCTCGCGCAGTCCACCGGTGTCGATCGCAAGGCTGGCTTTGAGGCCGGCATCGCAGACTGCGAGAACCCCGTCGAGATCGTGGCCACGGCAGGTGCCGAGTGGCGTTCCGACCTGGCGCTCGACGCGACCCAGAACATGCTGACGGCCAACCCGGACATCAAGGCCATCTTTGCCTCCAACGACCAGATGGCCGTGGGCATGATCAATGGTGCGATCGCTGCGGGCTACGAGCCTGACGACCTCATCCTCGTCGGCTACGACGGCATCCTCGACGCGGTCAACGCCGTGCTCGACGGTGACCTCGACGCCTTCGTTGCACTCCCCAATCGCGAAGAGGGCGAGATGGGTCCGCGACTGGCGACCACGCTGGTGCTCAATCCCGACGTCACCTTCAGCCGCGAGATTATCTATCCCGGTCCGCTCGTCACGGCTGAGCTCCTCGAGGGCCAGACCGACGAGACGATCGAAGAGTTCGCAGCCTATCGGTTCCCGCTCCGCGGCGTGACCGACAAGGGCTACTAGTCAGACACTAGGCTCTGGCCTAGTGTCTGACCGCTCCTCCTTGATAGGTGAGTGGGCGAGAGCGCCACGAGGCGCTTCTCGCCCACGGCCTTCATAGTGAGCAGGGTTGATACATGACCGAACCCCATGCGCTCCTCGAGATCGAGCACATCACCAAGGAGTATCCGGGTGTGCGCGCCCTCGATGACGTCTCCCTCGTGGTGGAACGCGGTGAGGTGATGGCGTTGCTCGGCGAGAACGGCGCCGGTAAGTCCACCCTCATGAAGATCCTCGGCGGTGCTGAGCACCGTGACAGTGGGGTCATCCGCATCGACGGAGCCGAGACTCCTGACCGCTACGATCCGCTGGAGGCGCGTCACCTCGGGATCGCCGAGATCTACCAGGAGCTGAGCCTGCTACCTAGCCTCTCGGTGGCGGAGAACATCTACCTCACCAAGGAGCCCCTGAGGATGAAGGGGGCCCGCGTCATCGACTACCCGCGCATGCGGGAACAGGCGCGCGAGCAGCTTGCTGCGCTTCGTGCCGATCACATCGACGTCAACGCCAGAGTCGAGTCGCTTTCACTGCCGGAGCAGCAGATGGTGGAGATCGCCAAGGCGCTGGCGTCGGATTGCCGCGTGCTGGTCATGGACGAGCCTACTACGGCGTTGACTTGGTCGGAAACGGAACAGCTCTTCTCGGTCATCGATGCCCTCAAAGAACAGCACGTCACGATCATCTACATCTCGCACCGTCTCGACGAGGTCTTCCAGGTCGCCGATCGAGCCACCGTCCTCCGCGATGGGGCCGTCGTGGGCACCGTCCACACGGCTGACACGGACATGGGCGAGATCATCAAGATGATGACCGGGCGCACGATGCAGGATCTGAGTGCCCGGCCGCCCGATTCCGGAACACATCACGGCGGAGAGCTTCTAAGGGTGGAAGACATCGGGGACGGAGCGCACGTCCACGGGGTTTCTTTCGTTCTGCATGAAGGCGAAGTCCTCGGCATCGCTGGCTTGGTAGGTGCCGGACGCACGCAATTCTCTCGCATGAACTTTGGCGCCGACGACCGCAAGCGCGGGACGATCAGCATGTCGGGAGACGAAATCAGTGTCGGATCGCCGGGCCAGGCGCTGCAGCACGGCATCGGATACCTGAGTGAGAACCGCAAGGAGGAGGGTCTCAACCTCGGCCTTCCCATCGACCAAAACATCGTCATCACAGACCTGAAGAAGGTCAGCAGGTATGGAGTCATCTCGCGCGGTCGCATGCGAGATGCCGCGCAGACGCTGATCGAGCTCCTCAGCATCAAAGGCAAGGCTGGCAATGAGGCCTCCAGCCTCAGTGGCGGCAATCAGCAGAAGGTCGTCATCTCCAAGTGGCTGCATGCCGGATGCCGCGTTCTCATCTTCGATGAGCCGACACGCGGCATCGATGTCGGCGCCAAGGGCGAGGTGCACACCATCATCCGCGAATTCGCGCGCGAAGGACGTGGAGCCATCGTCATCTCGTCCGAGGTGGAGGACCTGCTCGCGGTCTGCGACCGCGTGCTGGTGATGGCCAGGGGCAACATCACGGCCAGCCTCGACTCTGATGAGATCAGCAAGGACGCGCTCGTCCGCCAAGTCACCAATGTCCAGTGAGGGGTCACATGTCGACTGAAGAAGGCGCGGGAGCCGCCACCACCGAGACTCCGCCGCGCGGGCGAAGCATCGATGCTCGGCTGGTTTCGCAGGAGCTGTTGGGCCGCTTTGGCGTGATCATCGGCCTCGTCGTGGTCGTGGTCATCTTCAGCATCCTCTCACCGCACTTCCTCTCGACCGGAAACCTCACCAACGTCCTCATCCAGTCGAGCACGAACGCCATCATCGCGGCGGGTATGACCTTCGTGATCCTCTCCGAGAATATCGACCTGTCGGTAGGTTCCGTGCTGGCGCTCTCATCCGTGCTCGGCGCCGTATTCATCGCTGACGGCGGGCCTATCTGGATGGGCATCCTGGTCATGCTGGTCGCGGGCGCAGCGGGCGGGCTGCTCAACGGGTTCTCCGTAGGCTACCTGGGCTTCCCTGCGTTCATCGTGACGCTGGCGACGATGTGGCTGTTCCGAGGAGGGGCCTACGTCTTCACCAACGGTCAAGCCGTGACCGGCCTTCCCCGGGAGTTCCGCGTCCTGGCTACGGGCGACGTGGCCGGCATCCCGTACATCGTCCTCCTGATGATCGCGGTGTACACGGTCTCCCACATCGTCCTCTCGCAGACGACATTCGGGCGTCAGGTGTACGCGGTAGGTGACAACAAGGAGGCCGCACGGCTCTCTGGCGTGAACGTCAAGCGAGTCACGGCGGCGGTGTTCGTGATCTCTGGCATCCTGGCTGCGCTTGGTGGCGTGGTCCTCACGTCACGCCTCTTCTCGGGCCAACCGATCGCGGGCATCACGTTCGAGCTCTCAGCCATCGCGGCTGTCGTGATCGGCGGTACCAGCCTCTCCGGTGGAAAGGGCGGCATCCTGGGCACGCTGGTCGGTGCCATCTTCATCGCCACCCTGCTCAACGGCTTGGTGATCCTCAACGTCGCATCCTTCTGGCAGCAGTTGATCATGGGCGCCGTCGTACTCGCCGCAGTGGCCATCGACCAGTACCGCAAGCGCTTGGCTTCAGGTCGCACCTGATGCAGGCAAGACTCGATGGCTGACGATGCGACGGACACTCGGTTCGAGTTCGCCTCGGAGTTGATCGAGGAGGCCGGTGCGCTCGCACTTGGGTACTTCAGACACCGGGAAACGCTCCACGTCACGTCGAAGGGTCGCCAGGACATGGCCACCGAGGCCGATCTCAGCACCGAGAGGCTGATTCGCGACCGGCTTGCAGCTCGGTTCCCGGGTGATGCGTTCCTGGGTGAGGAGACTGGCCGCGGTGAGATCGAGAACGCCAGGAGCATCTGGGTCGTCGACCCCATCGACGGCACGCAGCCGTTCGTCAATGGATTGGCCTCGTGGTGCGTCTCGATCGCCTACGTCCGTGATGGCAACGTCGAGATGGGCTTCGTCAAGGCGCCTGTCCTCGACGAGCTGTTCGTCGGCCGAAGGGGCAGGGGAGCGACACTGAACGGGGCGGCGATCGCGGTCAGCGACGCCTCGCGCTTGGATCAGGGCATCATCGGTGTCGGTTACTCGCCTCGCATCGGGGCAGACGACATCGTCCCCGTGTTCGAGCGCCTGCTCCGGCAGGGGGCGATGTTCTATCGGGACGGCTCGGGCACGCTCGACCTGTGCTACGTGGCATGTGGTCGGTTGATCGGCTACGTGGAGCCCCATATCCATGCCTGGGATTCCCTGGCCGCGGTGGCCATCATCGAGGCCGCCGGAGGTACGGTCAGCGACGTCATGGCCGATGACGCGATGTGGCTCGGTGCCCCGATCGTCGCAACGACGCCAGCGCTCTATCCATCCATCAAGGCACTCATGGATGAGGCCATCCCCGCCCGTTAGCTATGCTGCGAGCGGGCCTGTCGTAGGCAGTGCGGTCCTCACGCAGGCCTCGGATCGCAGACTCGTCAGTAGGGGAAAGACCGGCCAACCGTTTGCGCGACGGCTCGACGCACAAGGAGGTGCGGTCGTACTGTGGTGCCAAACCCGACACGGAGGAACACCCATGAAGAAGTCCGGCCTCTTGAACCCCGACTTGCTGGCGGCCATCGCTGAGCTCGGCCACACCGATGAGTTCATCGTCTGCGACGGCGGTTTCCCTATCCCTGATGGTCTGCCGCGCATCGACCTTGCCTACCGACCCGGCATGGCACCCTTCCTCGACGTCCTTGAAGCGATCATGGCGGAGGTCGTGGCTGAGGGTGCCGTCATCGCCGAGGAGGCCAGTGCTGAGGTCGCCGCGTCGATCGAGAACCTGGTCGGCGATGCCGAGCGCATCCCCCACGATGAGCTGAAAGACCGCACCTACAGTGCCAAGTTCGTGGTCCGCAGCGGCGAGTTCACGCCCTACTGCAACGTCATCGTCGTCTGCGGCGTGCCCTTCTAGCATGGTCACCCAGTACGTCGCCGCCTTCGGCGATCCCATCGAGGGCAACCCCACCTCGATCATGCAGAACGCGGCCTTCGATCACGCCGGCCTCGACTTCCACTATCTCGATTTCACCGTCACCGCTGCGGAGCTGGCCGATGCCATCAAGGCCATCCGCGTGCTCGGTTTCGCTGGCCTCAACTTGACACTTCCGCACAAGGTGGCGGTGATCCCGTTGCTGGATGGCTTGGAGCCGTCGGCGGAGATCAGCGGTGCCTGCAACACCGTGGTGCGCCAGCCTGACGGCCGGCTCATCGGCTCCAACAGCGACGGCATGGGCTTCGTCGCGTCCCTACGCGATGCCGGCGTCGACCCCGTCGGGCTTGATGTGGTGCTGCTGGGCGCGGGTGGGGCGGCACGGGCGGTCTCGGTGGAGCTGGCGCTGGCCGGTGCCAGGCGAGTCACCATCGCCAATCGGAGTGCCGCCAAGCGTGAGGAGCTGGCGGCACTGCTGGACGCCAGGACCTCGGTCGAGGTGGTCTCGCTCGCCTGGGATGGGACGTTGACGGTCCCGGCCTGCGATGTGCTGGTCGACTGCACCCCGGTCGGCATGGGCACTGGCGCCGCGGCCGAGGAATCGGTCGACGTCGATCTCTCCGCGCTCTCGGCCGACACGCTGGTCTGCGACCTCAACCCTGAACGCTCCGACACGGCCTTCCTGCGTCTGGCGAGGGAGCGCGGCCATCGAACGCTCGATGGCCTGGGCATGTTGGCTCGCCAGGGTGCGTCCGGTTTCAAGTCCTGGACCGGTCAGGATGCTCCGCTCGAGGTGATGATCGAAGCCCTCGGCGGGTAAGCACCGAGGGCTTCGTCAGGCAGCGAGGATGGGTCAGCTCACTTCATGCCGGGAGCGGACTTGGCGTTGGCGGCGACGTTGGCCGCCTCAAGCTGCTCGATGGCCGCGATCTGCCCCGGCGTCAGCTTGGACTTCTCGTTCTCGATGAATGCCTGCTGGACGCCCGGGTAGCTCAGGTACAGGTAGATCGCGCCGGCCAGCAGCCAGGGGATCGTCTGGGCCTCATTGGTGGAGCCGAACAGGAGGGCGAAGAAGCCCCAGATCAGCGTGAAGAGGCTGATGAACAGGCCGAACTGGACGGCGTATGCGCGCAGGTTCCAGAAGCCGATGGCGACCCACGCCCAGATGGCTGCCAGCAAGACCGCCCACAGGGCGGCGCCCCACTGCGCATCGCCGAACAACACCGACTTGCCGACGATCTCGAAGTTGACGATGCCCATGTAGATCAGCATGTTGTAGAGCTGGTACGGGCCGCCAGTCCGGCGCCTGCCGCCAGCAAGATCACCCCGATAGGTCGATTCATCTCGTCTCCCACTTGAACGGCGATCATTCACCCCGACGTGGACACCTTGGGCCACGGCGCAGGCGTCGGCCGAATGAGGCTGTGCAGACTAGGGGACGGCGCCGACCGGCGGCAGGTCGTGGCTGCTGTGGAGGGCTGCGGTGTCGTCCCGTGCACACAAGTGTGGCGTTCGGTCACCACATCGGTCGTCGATACCGGGTCGAGGCCCCGGATTCGACCGGGCTGCCGAATACACTGGCGGTCCAACTTCTCGGAGGAATCATGTTCAGTCAGTCCGCGGATGAGCCTGCGACCGATCAGCCCCCAGCTCCGATCGGTATGCGCGAGCTGCCCCCGCAGCCGGCCAAGCCTGTGATGCCGGCCTACGCCACCACAACGCCGGAACCCGTTGCCGTGGAAGCCGGTCCGGGTCCCGGACCGGAAGACTCGGTCATCGCCAAGGACGACCATCTGGAGGGCACCTTCACCTCGCGCGGCACCGTGGTCGTGATGGGCTCCGTGAAGGGCCGCATCGAGGCCGTGCAGGTCCGGATCGAGGATGGCGCCAAGGTCGATGCTGATGTCATCGTCGATGAGGCCATCATCGCCGGTGAGTTCACCGGCAACCTGACCTGCCGCGATCGTCTTGAGGCGCGTGCCAGTGGTCGCATCAACGGTCGCGTCGAGACCTTCAAGCTGATGCTTCACGAGGGTGCGTCGGTCGAGGGTGAGATGCACATGCTCACCGAGTCACCCAAGGATGCCTCTGCCACGATCCGTGGCAGTGCCCCGCTGCGTGGCGAGAAGGAGCCGGGCGCAAAGAGCGAGGACAAGCACGCCACGACCGCCGCTTCGGTCCCGGCTGCGACCAGGCCGGCACCAGCCGTCACCCCGTCATCGAGTGCCAAGGCAAGCGCCGCGGCCGGCGGCACAGGCGCGGCCGGCGGCAACGCGGGCGGCACCACCGCGGCAGCAGCGCCGTCGGGCCCGTCGGCATCCGCAGCGACGACCTCGGTGGAGGCCCGGACCACGCGCTCTTCCGTCGCGGAGACGCTTCGTGCCGAGACGATGTCGATGCGGGTCGCTCCACGCACCACGACGGCTTCGCGCGGCTACGGCGGGCCTGCGCGCGGAAGCGCCAACGGCAGTCGAAACGGCACCACCACGACCGGGTTCTAGGCCTCCGGGGTCTCCCGAGGGCCGCTGCGACCCCACTATCGCTGGGCGTAGACTCGGTCGATGACGAACGACGCATACGGCACGGCGCGAGCCGCGCTCGACGCTGCCCGTCCTGGGCTCATCGAGCTCTCGCACCGTATCTACGACAACCCTGAGCTCGGCTTCGAAGAGGAGAAGGCTGCGGGCTGGCTCGCGGATGCCCTGGAGGCGGCAGACTTCACGACGCAACGCGGGTATGGCGATATGCCCACCGCGGTCGTGGCGTCTGTGGGCGAAGGTCCGCTGCACGTGGCCATCTGCTCGGAGTACGACGCCTTGCCGGGTGTCGGCCACGCCTGCGGCCACAACGTCATCTGCACCGCGGGCTTAGGCGCTGCCCTGGCCCTGGCGCCGGTGGCGGACGAGCTGGGGCTGAAGGTGACCCTGTTGGGCACCCCGGCCGAAGAGGGCGGCGGCGGCAAGATCGGCTTCGTGGAGGGTGGCTTCTTCAAGGACGTCCACGCCTCGATGATGGTCCATCCCTACACCAAGGACGTGCTGGAGCCGAACATCATCGCCGTGCAGCAGCTGTCCATCACCTATACCGGGGTCGAGGCACACGCTTCGGGTTTCCCCTGGGGCGGCATCAACGCGGCCGACGCCATGGTCGTGGCCCAGGTCGCCATCGGCTTGCTACGCCAGCAGATCCTGCCGGATGACCGCATCCACGGCATCGTCACCAAGGGCGGCGAGGCCGCCAACATCATCCCGCGCGAGACCAGGGCCGACTTCATGGTTCGTGCCGGCAGCGCCGAGCGCCTCGCGGAGCTGTTGGTCAAGGTGCGCGACTGCTTCGAGGCCGGCGCACTAGCCACCGGCTGCAGCGTCGAGATCGTGGCTGACACGGCCTATGTGGACATGCGCCACGACTCGCAGCTGGCAGCCATCTACCGGGTGCACGCCGAATCGCTGGGCCGCACCTTCGACGACGACCCGCCTGCCCCGGTCTCGACGGATATGGGCAACGTCAGTCACGAAGTGCCCTCGATCCATCCCTTCATCGGCGTTGATTCGAAGGGTGCGGTGCCCCATCAGGCGGCCTTCGCCGACGCTTGTGCGACTCCTTCGGCCGACCAGGCCGTCTTCGACGGCGCGCTGGCGATGGCGCTGACGGTGATCGACATGGCGACCGACGAGGTGGTCAGGGACCGATTGCTGGCCAGGTAGCGCCAGCGCCGCTGGAGTGGCCGGGAGCCTGTCGGGAGAAGCCCAGGCGGACGTTCCCTTCTTGCGGCCAAAGCCCGACTCTCGGGTTCCCGCTACTCGGGACAACACGACCGTACGACCTCGTGATTCGCCCGGCATTCCCGACAGGCGGGAAGGGCTGCCAGTTCGTCCCTTCTGGCGGGACGTATTGGTCGGTTTGGTGGTCAAGTGGTTACGTTGTCCCGCTGCTCGGGAACCGGCGCGCTCACGGACCATCGCTGCCCGGGACCGTCGTGGCCGGGCTCCTGCTGAGCTGACGCCCCGCCCGCCTACTCCGCGCGCAACACCAGGATGTGCTGGTGGACGATGTTGGGCACGAACGCGTGCGGATAGCCGTATGGCCGCAGGCGCGTGCCGGCCTGGTACCAGATGAGATCGCCCTTGGTGGTGAAGCCGTGCGGTTCCGCGCGTGCGGCCAGGTCGGAGCCCACGAAGCGATAGCTGCCATCCTGGTACGCGTCCCGGACGATGACCACGGCGTAGCGCTTCGGTCGCAGCACACGCCGTAGCTCGCCGAAGAGCGCCGCCATGCGGTCGAGGTATTCGGCGTACGTGGCACTGTTGGCAAGATCGGCCGGGTCGTCGGTGATCATGGCGTAGTCGGTACGGCGATTGGCGAACTTTTCGGCCAGTGCCCCGCCGGACATCGTCACCTTCAGCTGCGGGTTGTAGGGCGGATCAGTGGCGATGAGGTCGATGCTGGCGTCATCGAGGTCCCGTACCAGGGTCATGGCGTCGCCGACTTGCGGTCGGCAGCCGGCCGGGTCGAACCGTCGGGGCCCACCGGGGTCGTTGTCGCCCAGGTCGGTGAGCACCGGGCCGGTCCCCTCGTTCTCGGCCTCCGCCGCGGACACCACGCTGCGGTAGACCTCCGCCCAGCGCGGCTCGATCTCGAACCCCAGGGCCCGCCGAGGCGAGCGACAGATGGCTGCGCCAAGGAGCGTGCCGCCGACCCCGGCGAACGGATCCAGCACCAACTCGTCTCTCTTGGTGAAGAACTCGATCAGCCGCGCCATCAGCCGCGGCGGCTTGTTGGCGCCGTGGGCCTTGCGAGCGGTGTGCCCAAGCTCAGAGGGATAAGCGGTCGTGAGTAGTGACTTGGTGAAGTAGAGCCACTCGTCTCCGCCCAGCTCGTTGAGGGTGTTGTTCGGATGCACCGTTCTCGTCGTTGGGCGCGCTTGGCTGTCTGACACGAGCGAAAGTATGTGGCACGCGGCGTCTATGCTCTCCCAATGGCGTTCTTGGGCCGGGAGCGCGAGCTGGCTCAGCTGGCCGAAGCCGTGCGCCGGGTCGCTGAAGGGCGACTCGGGCGTGTCGTGCTTACCGGGCCGGCCGGCATCGGCTGCTCGTGTCTTCTCGACGAGTTATCGACGCGTGTCTCGAGCGTGCCGGGCGTGCTGGCCTGCCGCGGCCGTGCCTACGAGCCTGCCACGGGCATGCCCTACCAGGCGCTCGGCGACGCGCTGGCGGGCTCTTTCGCCCAACTGCCCGATGAGCGCATCGCCGCGGTGGTGGCCAATGCCGGCGACGACCTCTGCGCGCTGGTGCCGGGCCTGCTAGCGCGGCTCGATGCACTCGGTGTCGATCATCGCCCACCGCAGCTCAGTGCACCCGAGCAGCTCGGGCGCCGCGTGCTCGAGTCGATCCTGGGGACGCTGGAGCGTATCGCCGGCGATGGCGTGATGCTGCTTGTGCTGGAGGACGCGCATTTCGCTGATCCCGCCACGCGCAAGCTCATCGAGGCGCTGCAGGACGTGGGCCGATCGTTGCCGCTGTGCCTGGTCATCACCTACCAACCGGACGAGGTTCACCGCCGGCATCCCATGGCGGCGCTGGCCGAGACGCTCACCGCTGATCCTGAGGTCGTCCACATCGAGCTCGGGCCGCTGCCGTCCGCTGACGTCGAACGCCTCGTCGTCGATGCCCTTGGTGAACGTCCGGCACAGAACGTGCTCACCGCGGTCAGCGAGGGCGCCCGAGGCAATCCACTCCTGGCCCTGGAGCTGGCCCGCAGTGCCGGCGTGCTGGAGGGTGTTCGCCTGTCTGATCCGTTCGACCAACTCTACGGTGCGCGTGTGGAGGCGCTGTCTCGTGGTGCTGTCCGACTGGTACGTGTGCTGGCGGCCGCACGCGTGCCTCTACCGCGTTCGACCGTCCTCGGCGTGCGCTCACCAGAGGGCCGACTCACCATCCAGGGGCTGGAGGAGGCGCTCGATGGTGGCTATGTCATCGCGTCGGGCGGTCCCGACGACGAGCGCATCAGCAGCAGCCACGAGCTCTGCGCCGAGGCCGTGGAGGCCATGGAGCTGACCCTGGAGCGGCAGAGCATCCACGCTGCCCTCGCTGAGCAGCTCGACACCGCGCCCGCCCTCGCAGCGTGGCACTGGTCTCGTGCCGCCCGACCGTCCGAAGGACGCGCCGCGCACATTCGAGCGGCCCAGCTGGCAGCCCGCCTCGATCCGGCCGAGACCGTCCTCCTGCACTACGAAGAGGCGCTGGAGCTGCCCAGTCTGGAATCGGTGAGCCCACGCGCACAAGCTGAGTTGCTGGCCGGCGCCGCCAGGGCATCGGCTGCGGCGGGTGCGTTCCGGCGCGCGGTGGCGCTGATGCGGCGGGCCATCGAAAGCGGAGCGACGCGTGAGGCTTCCGCCCGGCGCGGTGGGCGCGACGCCGAGACCCGCCTCTCGCTGGGTGAGATGCACGAGGAGCTGGGTCGCTATCAGTGGCATGCCGGCGACGTCAAGGCTGCCATCGACAGCATGGAGCGGGCCTTGGGCATCATGCCTCCCGGGCCCAGCCGCAGCCGCGCGTGGGTGCAGGCATCGCTGGCACAGCACCTCATGATCGACGGTCGCTTCGCCGAATCCCTCGAGATCGCCCGCCAGTCGTTGGTGCTCGCCGATGCCGCCGCCAGGACCGGTGAGGACACACTGGCGGAGCGCGCCCACGCCATCTGTACCCAAGGCGTTGATGTCGCCTATCTGGGTGATCTCGTCGGTGGCCTGGAGTTGTTGGAGCAAGCTGCCGCGCTCTCCCGCGGGTGTGGCCGGCTCGATCACCTCATGCGCGTCGCTGCCAATCGCACCACGCTGCTGGACCTCGACCTACGCCGTGAGGAAGCGCTGGAGGTCGTGCAGGAGTTCCTGACCGAGGCTGCGGCCGGCGGACTGGAGGCGACCTACGGGGCGTTCCTGCGCGGCAATGCGGCCGACATCCTGTACCAGCTTGGTCGCTGGGAAGAGGCTGAACGTGAGTGCCGAAATGACCTTCGCTGGCAGACCGGCCGCCGCGAGATCACCTGGCTCTCGCTGCTGGTGCTGGGACTGCTGCTGACCGAATCGCGCGGCGATGAGGAAGCCGCCAGTATCGTGGGCCGGACCCTCCTGGAGCTGCAGACCGTCTCGCCGGGCCACTGGACCGGCATGGTCATGCGGGCCGCCATCAGCCTGGCCCTGTGGAACGGCCGCGCCGAGGAAGCCGTCGGCATCGCCGAGCGCGAGTGGCCGCGGGCCCTCGAGAGTGATGAGTTGAGCATCGTCGCGTATGCTGCCTCGACGGCGCTGGAGGCGGCTGCTGCGGCTGCCGAGCACGGTCGCGCCACCTCCGACGCCGGCCTCATCGCGCGGGCAATGGGATTGGCCGAGAGCGTGCTGCCGGCAGCTGAGGCCTATCTGGCGGGCTCATCGCTGAGTAACGGACTTGGTGCCCGCGGCGAGGCGGAGCTGATGCTCGACGCGGCTCGTGCTCACGCTCAGCGTGTCCGCGGCACGCCCGATCCCGCCGCCTGGGCCAGGCTGGCAGAGGCTTGGGAGGATCACTCCATCCCCTACAAGCGGGCCAAGGCGCGCTGGTGGCAGGCCCTCGCCATCCTCGCTGCGGCACCGGAGGAAGACCGCGAATCGGCCCGCCTGGAGGCGCGTGCGCCACTGTCGGAGGCGTACCGACTGGCTCGTGACCTGCCGGCGCTGCCGCTCCTGCGCGAGGTCATGGACCTGGCCAAGCGCGCCCGGGTGGCGCTGCCGTTCGCGGAGGACACAGCGGCCGGTCTGGTGGCCGTCGGGCCTGGGACGAAGGTGCCCGTGGCCGTGGGTCCGGGACTGCCCCATCGGTCGACGGCTCGTGGGACGACGGCCGCTGGCTCGATGCCTGCTGCCCCGGACATCGCTCAGGCTATCGAGGAGCGCGTCCTCGCGGCATTGCGGCGTGGGCCAACCGATACGTATGGTCTCAGCCCTCGCGAGCGGGAGGTCCTCGACATCCTGGCCGAGGGTCGGACCGATCGGGACATCGCGGCGCGACTCTTCATCAGTGAGCGCACCGTCCACGTCCATGTCCGGCGCATCCTGTCCAAGCTCGGTGTCTCCAGCCGCACCGAAGCGGCCGGCGTCGCCATCCGGCAAGGACTGGTTCCGGCAGGGGCACCGCCTGCGGTGACGGCGACGCACGGACTGAACGTGGCCAATGACGTAGCATCCCGCTCATGAAACCATCGCTCCTGAGGGCGGTCCTGGCCCTCGTCGCCCTCACCTTCATCGCGGCTGCTTGCGCCAGCGATACCGGCGCCCAATGGACCTACGCGCCGGTCACCGTGTCGAGCGAGACCCCGGGTCCCGGTGAGTCGCCTGCGACGATCGCGCCCGAACAGTCGCCTGGGGCTTCGGCGGAGACGACCGCGCCGGCGCAGTCGCAGGAACCCGGCCAGCCGCCGGCCCAACCTCCCGCCTCGGGTGGTGAGCCGCGGGTCATCGAACTGCAGTCGACCGCAGCGTTGCAGTTCACCGACCCGAGTGGGCAGCAGGTCACCGATATCCCCGTGACTCCCGGCGAGACGATCGAGTTCCAGATCGACAACGTTGCCGGCTTCGAGCACGACTTCTGGATCGGCACCGACAGCGAGCTGTCCGCGCCCAGCTCCACCACCGATGTCGGCATCCCCGCCTGGACCAGCGGTGTTCAGACGCTCGAATGGGTGGTGCCCGCCGATGTCAGCGGCCTGAAGTTCGGCTGCACCGTCCCGGGGCACTACTACACCATGCAGGGCACGTTCTCAGGTAGTGCTCCCGCCGAGCCGGCAGCCAGCGAGGCCCCTGCCGAGCCCTCGGGGTCGGCCGAGCCTGCAACCTCGGCCCAGCCCGCTGCCAGCGAGGCCGCTGGGCAACCTCCCGTCGTGGGTGGTGAGCCGCGCGTGATCGATCTCGTGGCGAACGCAGCGTTGCAGTTCACCGACCCCAGCGGCCAGCAGATCACCGACATCCCGGTCACACCCGGCGAGACGATCCTCTTCCAGATCGACAACACGGCCGGCTTCGACCACAACTTGTGGATCGGCACCGACAGCGAGCTGTCGACACCCAGTGCCACCACCGACGTGGGCATCCCCGACTGGGCTTCCGGCGTCCAGACGCTCGAATGGGTCGTGCCGGCCGACGTCAGCGGCCTGAAGTTCGGCTGCACCATCCCCGGGCACTACTACACCATGCAGGGCACGTTCTCAGCCTCTGCCCCCGCCGAGCCAGCAACCCCTGCCGAGCCAGCACAGTCGGCCGCTCCCACCGAGTCGGCCCAGCCGACCGAACCGGTGCCAGCCGAGTCCGCAGCGCCAGCCGAGTCTGTGGCGCCAGCCGAGTCCGCAGCGCCTGCCGAGTCGGCCCAACCCGCCGCAGCTGGCGGTGACGCCCGTGTCATCGACCTCGTGGCCGATGTCGCCTTGCAGTTCACCGACCCGAGCGGCCAGCAGATCACCGACATCCCGGTCACACCCGGCGAGACGATCACCTTCCAGATCGACAACACGGCCGGCTTCGACCACAACTTCTGGATCGGTACCGACAGCGAGCTCTCGGTACCGAGTGCCACCACCGACGTCGGCATCCCCGACTGGACTTCCGGCGTCCAGACGCTCGAATGGGTCGTGCCAGCGGACGTCAGCGGCTTGAAGTTCGGCTGCACCATCCCCGGGCACTACTACACCATGCAGGGCACGTTCTCAGCGGACGGTGCTACTGCTCAGCCAGCGCAGCCCAGTGAACCGGCACCAGTCGAATCAGCCGCCCCGGCCGCGGAGACCGCGTCAGCCCCGGCAGCACAGCCGGCCCAACCTGCAGCGGCTGCCGGCGACGCACGCGTCATCGACCTCGTGGCTGACGTCTATCTGCAATTCAAGGATCTCGATGGCCAGCCAGTCACCGACATCCCGGTCACTCCCGGCGAGACGGTTCGCTTCCAGATGGAGAACACCGCCGGCTTTCCGTTGAACTTCTGGATCGGCAGTGACCTTGAGCTATCTGTTCCCAACGCCACCACCGACGTGGGCATCCCCGACTTTGCCTCGGGCGTGCAGGCCGTGGACTGGGTGGTGCCCGCCGATCTCAGCACCATCAAGTTCGCCTCCACGGTGCCCTGCCTCTACTACACCATGCAGGGTACTTTCTCGACGGATGGTGCAGCCGCGGCGACGTCGGCGACGGTGGCATCTGGGGACACTGCAGCCAGCGCCACCCCAGTCGATGTGGCGGTCTCCAGTGAGACGGGCCCGACCAGCGACCTGGCGTCGGCCGCGGGCAGCGATGCCCGTGTCATCGACCTTGAGGCCGATGCGGCCATCCGCTTCATGCAGGATGGCGAACAGCTCCGTGAGATCCAGGTCACGCCCGGCGAGACCATCATCTTCCGCATCGACAACACCGCCGGTTTCGCGCACAACTTCTTCATCGGCCCCGACGCAGCGCTGCAGGTGCCCAACGGCTCGACGGATACCGGTTTGCCTGACTGGGACAGCGGCGTCCAGGAGTTGGCGTGGGTGGTGCCAGATGACGTCACCGACCTGCGCTTCGCCTGCACGGTGCCCGGCCACTACTACACCATGCAGGGCGACTTCACCGTCTCTGTCTAGCGGCAAGGTCGAGGCACGCACTCCCTGAATCGAAACGCCCCGGCAGGCCTGACCGACCGGGGCGTCGTCGTGCCTGTGGCGACAGTGGTTGGGCCTGGGCCTCGCCTTCCGTGATCCGTGGTGCCTTCTGGGCATCGAGCGCGCACGCGTCAGTCGGCCGCGATGGCCTCCATGAACTCGCGCAGCGTGGGGTAGATGACATCGGCGCCGGACTCGGCCAACTCTTCGTCGGTGGTAGCACCGGTCAGCACGGCGATGGCCCGCATGCCGGCCGCCTTGGAAGCCAGCATGTCCCAGCGCGAATCACCCACGTACCAGGCCGCGCCCGGCTGGACGTGGAGCAGACCGGCGGCCTTGAGCAGCAGGTCCGGCGCGGGCTTGGCGTGCTCGACGTCGGCGCCGTCACAGATGATCGGCATGGTGCGCAACTGCAGCGACTGCACCGATTCGCGTGCGTCATCGGGTAGGCTGGAGGTGGCCACGGCCCAGGGCATCCGGCGGTCGGTGAGCTGCTCGAGGACGTCACGCGCGGCGGGCAGGGCGCGGGGATGGACGTTGAGGACTCGGAACTCCGCCCCGGCCTCGATGTCGATCTGGGCATCGTCGTCAGGCTGCAGCCTGACGCCGTAGTGCTCGGCGACCATGCGTGCGAGGAGCTTGCCATCGGAACCCATGAGTGGCGCGAGGTAGTCGGGGTCGGGGTCGATGCCGAACCTGGGAAAGACCGCCATCCACGACTCGACGCGAGTGCCAACGGTATCGACGAGCGTTCCGTCGAGGTCGAAGATGATGGCGCGCGGGGCGCCGGGAGTCGTCATCGAGTGTGATCAGCGTGCATGGCGCTAGCCTACGACGCCGGCGTGTCTTGCAGTTGGCCGGTGAGCTCGGTGGGGTCGGTGGTCGGCTGGCGACACGCGAAGCCTCGACAAACGTAAGCCGTAGCGGCCCCGTTGATGGCGCTGCGATCGTGGAGCAACGGGACGTCGGAGGTTGCCGGGTCCGATGTGAGTGCAAGGACCTGGCCCGGTCGGTAGCGTCCACGCGCCGCCGCCAGCAGGGCCTTGGTGTCGTCCGACTCGGCGTCGCCGACGATGGCGACCTCGTCGATGGGCGTGCTCGCGAGCTGGTAGGCGATGAGCCACTGGGCGAGCCCGCTGGGATGCTTGGCGGCGAGGGTGATGATGGGGGGCAGGGCAGCTTCAGCGGCACTGCGGTAGCGCCCTTCGCCCGTGAGCGCAGCCAGCTGAAGGAGCATGGTGGTGGCCATCGCGCCACCCGATGGGATGGCATTGTCCTGCACGTTGCGTGGCCGTGCGAACAGGATCTCGGCATCGTCGGCGGTGTCGTGGAAGCCACCGTCATCGGCACGGAAGTGGTCGAGGATGACCTCGGCCAGCTCGCGGCAGGCGTTGAAGTAGCGCTCGTCGAAGGTGGACTCGTAGAGCGTCAACAGCCCCTCAGCGAGGTGCGCGTAGTCCTCAAGCGTGGCCGCATGCTGGGCGCGGCCGTCCTTCCATGAGCGTCGAAGTCGGCCATCGGCTGTGCGCAGGTTGGCCAGGATGAAATCGGCCGCCTCGCGCGCGATGTCCACGAAGGCAGGCTCGGTCAGGGCGATACCGGCATCGGCGAAGGCGCCCATCATCAAGCCGTTCCAGGACGTAAGCACCTTGTCGTCGCGCATCGGCTGGGGTCGCTCGTCGCGAGCACGCAGCAGCTTCACGCGGGCCTCGGCGAGCGCCTCGCGGACGTCGTCGCGAGGACGGTCGAACTCGACCGCGAGGTCCGCGTCACTGCGGACACGATGCAGGATGGTGTGACCTTCCCAGTTGCCGTGCGGGGTGACCCCGTACGCCGACGCGAAGAGTGGCGCAACCTCGCCGAGGATCTCGTGGATCTGTGCGGCCTGCCACACGTAGCTGAGGCCTTCCCGGCCCTCGGTGTCGGCATCCAGACTGGAGGCGAAGGCGCCGGCTGGCGGGTTGCGCAGCTGATGGGCCACGAAATCGAGGGTCTCGCGGGCAACGTAGGCGTAGTGGTCGTTGCCGGTGATCTGCGCGGAATGGGTATAGACGCGCGCCAGCTGGGCGTTGTCATAGAGCATCTTCTCGAAGTGGGGGACCAGCCAGGCCTTGTCGGTGGCGTAGCGGGCGAAGCCACCGTCGAGGTGGTCGTAGATGCCGCCGGCGGCCATGGCGTCGAGCGTCTTCTCGACCATGGTGAGGGGGTCGCGCGCGACCGTGCGAAGGTGCTCGCGCAGCAACAACTCCAGCGTCATGGGCTGGGGGAACTTGGGCGCGCCGCCCCAGCCCCCATCGATAGCATCGAAGTTCTTGCGCAGCGTATCCACGGCGCCTCTCAAAACCACGGTGGGATCGGGGCGTGGCTCACCTGTGATCTTGGCCCCCATCTGCCCCGCGATCCCCTCGGCCATCTGGTCGGCCATCTGCGCGGCCATCTGGTCGGCCAGGCGCGCGGGTGCGTCCTGCTCGCCGCGGACGTGCTCGGCGACGTGGCTGGCGCTCTGCTCGATCTCGTCGCGCTGGGTCTTCCACAACTCGGTGATGCGAGCCAGCAGCTGGCGGAACGAAGGCATGCCGTGGCGCGGCTCGTCAGGGAAGTAGGTGCCACCGTAGAACGGGCGTCCGTCAGGCGTGAGGAAGACGCTCATGGGCCAGCCGCCCTGCCGCGTCATCGCCTGGACCGCGTCCATGTAGATGCTGTCCAGGTCGGGCCGCTCCTCGCGATCGACCTTGATAGCCACGAAGTGCTCGTTGAGATCGGCCGCCGTCTGCTCATCCTCGAACGACTCTCGCTCCATCACGTGGCACCAATGGCAGGCGGCATAGCCGATGCTGAGAAAGATGGGCACGTCCCGCGCCGTGGCCGCGCTCAGTGCCTCCTCGCCCCAGGGGTACCAGTCGACCGGGTTGTGGGCATGCTGCAGCAGGTATGGACTGGTCTCGCCGGCCAGCCGGTTGGTGT
>JBBSAV010000007.1:0-45294 GCA_038251965.1 Candidatus Limnocylindrales bacterium | reverse complement strand
GTACGCGCCGGTCTCGTCCGCCTCGATCGCCCGCAACACGTCGGAGACGCGCCCGCGAGTCAGCAGGTCGATGGGCCGAGCGTTACCCAGGTGGGCGTTGAAGCCGTAGAGCCACTTCATGGCCGTGCTGCGCTGATAGGTCAGCTGCAGCCGTGACAACGCGAATTCGACCGCCTCCAGCTTGAGCAGGTTGTCGCGGTCGGGCTCCTCATCGGCCAGCCAGCGGCTCACCCGTGAGCGATCGACATCAAGCGCCCGGGCCACCTGTGCCTGGCTACCCATGTCAGCCACTAGCGTCACGAGCTTCTGTCGTGCGCGTCCATCCATCTCGCAAGCGTAACGCACCGGTCAACGGTGCGCCAGTCTGCGTGCCAGCGAAACTCAGATCTCGAGCAACGTCCGGATCCGCTCCGGATCCATGACGCCGTAGCTGCCCGAGCGGCGGTTCTGCCAGGTCATGTCGTCGAGCATGGCCTCGAGCTCCTTGCGCGCAGCCGGGTCGCCAACGGCCTGGCGAGGCGTCAGCCCGCCCAGCATCGGGATCGGCTCGTCGCACCAGGTGCGCTCGTACTCGCGCATCACCTGTTCCATCGCGGCCGCGACATCCGGGTTCGTCTCGGGATCGAGGAAGCTGCTCTCCTCGCTGTCAGCCGGCCCATCCGCAGCGGCTTGCGCCATCGTCCGTTCGATGCGCTTCAATCGCTTCACGCCCGGTGCCGCCTTCCGAAGCGTCCGTTCCAGTCGATCGGCGCGTCGCTTGGCATTGGCCTCGACCGTCGCGATATCGCCCTCGATGGTGATCGATCCGCGGATCCACTCGCGACCACGCCGCTCCACGAACTCGCGATAGATGCCGTCATCACCGAGCCGGAGCTTCTGCTCCAGCGCCTCGGCGGCCGCTGCTGGATCGGGCAGTCGATACGTGGTCGTCACGAAGAGGATCTCCTCGCCTTCCATCGTCTGGACGCGCATCGCGGGCATGGGGTCCGCCAGCCACTGCAGCAGCGCCACGCCGTCGCCCAATTCGATGAGCGACCCCACGGACTCCCGCTGCGGGCGCGGCACGCGGAACCCGCCCACGGTCGTGACCGAGCCAACACCGTCGGGCATCAGTCGCAAGCAGATGAGGTCGAGCGGCTCCAGACGGGACAGTGAGCGATCCCGTAACTTCACCTCAAGCGAGCCGTTCACCTCGCGCAAGACGAGGCCGCGCCCCGGCTGCACGCTGATGACCTCGTACAGGGCGCGGCGGGACGAGAGCCAATGACCCAGCAGAACGCGCTCGGAGTCGGGCAGCAGGACGCCACGGGTGTCGAGGTATCGCTGCAGTCCACCCAGATCCCACATCGCCACGTCGGCGCTGAGCAGCTCGTCGACCGGCTCGACGTCATCGGCGACTTCAGGGTCACCGTTGAGCTCCGCGTGAAGCTCATCGAGGATCCTGCCGAAGTCGGCCCGCACCTGCCAGTGGCCGAGCTTGCGGAAGAGCGCATCGGCCGGATCCGGAGGCGTGACCTCGAGTCGATCGAGATGACAGGCCTTGAACTTGCGCCCCGAGCCACAGGGGCAGGGGTCGTTGCGCCCGTACCGCCCGTGCCCGTAGTCGGTCACAAGCGCCTCCAGACCATGGCGGGGTTCCCCGGCCGTGTCCAGACCGATGACTCGATAGGCTTTCAGCGCCGCGGCGTAGTCCCCTCGCTCCTCGTCGAGGAAGGCCAGCTCAAGGACCGCCTGGATGAAGCCGTGGTCGGCGCTGACCGCTGCCCGCAGGTGCCGCTCGGCCCCAAGTACATCAGCACGAGCCTCAGCACACGCGGCCAGGACCGTGAGCGGGCCGGCGCGCATCGGCCCCAGCACGCCACGGACGATGTCGGTGAGGAATGGTTCGAGTGGCGTCTGGACCCAGGCGAGGGTGGTGAGGACTTGCGTGATGGGGGGAATGGAGATGAGTTGCGCGAGTTCGCCCATGGGCTCGGTCGGATCGAAGCCGCCCAGTCGCTGATGCAGGTCCAGTGCCGCGGCCACGAAGCTCAGCCCCTGGACGTCGCGCTCGTCGAGGCCGAACTCATCGGCCATCGCGGCTGTCATCTCATCGAACGCGGCGTCCTCATCGTCGAGTGGTGGTCGTGTCACGGGTGCCCTCCTCTGGGCTCGACTCTATCATCGGACCTGCGCACACCGAGCTGAACGGACCGATCCGATGACCACGATCGCTGAGACGCTAGCCCGCGAAGATGGTGACTCCAAGCTGCTCGGCCGCCTCGCAAAGGGCCCGATCGCCAGTCGCCAAGGGTAGTCCCGCGCGCATGGCAAGCTCCAGGTACGAGGCGTCGTAGGCAGTGAGGCCCTGAGCTCGGGCCAAGCGAAGGATCGTCGGCACCAGCGTCCGTCCGTCCGTCCCGTCGACCTCGATCGGCAACGCCATCAGCGTCTCGCTCAACTGGGCGGCTCGCGCGGCATCAAGCCGACCGCGCCGCTCAGCCATGGCCAGCACGTTGGACATCTCGAACATCCAGAGTGCCGGGACGCGGGCACCGTTGCGCACGACTTGATCCAACGCGGCCTCCGTCATTGCTGATGCCTCATCTGAGAAGCACCACGCCGCTGACACGGAAGCGTCCACGACCAGACCTGCCATCAGCGCCGACCTTCTTCGATCAGGTCTCGTAGCTCGATGTCACCGAGCGTCACGCCGGCCCGGAGCTCACGCAGCTTCGCCGCTGCCGCCTCCGGGGTCAGCGAAGACTCCTCATCGATCGGCCCGAGCACGGCGACCGGGTTTCCTCGCCGAGTGATCATCACGCGTTCGCCCATGGCCGCCAGGTCGAGCAGTTCGGAAAGATGGGTCTTGGCCTCGAAGGCCCCGATCGTCTTCATATGACTAGTTTACCAACTAGTCGGTCTAGTCGCAACACCTCGCCGCGCGCAGGCGTCGCCACGCACAGGCATCGCATCGATACCATCATCGTGTGAACCCGACCGAATTTGCCAGCACCACCTTCGTCGCCCACATGGAGGCGTACCTCCGGGACATCCCAGTCGGTGAGCGTCGCATCGTGGCTATCGCTGGTGCACCCGCCTCGGGCAAGTCCACCATCGCGACCTCCGTCGAGCAGAACCTCAACGCCGTCGAACCCGGCAGCACGGCTTTGCTCCCCATGGACGGCTTCCACTACGACGACGAGGTACTGGTGCCTCGCGGCTGGCGGCCACGCAAGGGCGCACCGCACACGTTCGATGTCGGTGGATACGCATCCGCGCTGCGCCGACTCCAGGCCGACGATGAAGCCACGGTGGCTGTGCCGCGGTTCGACCGAGATCTTGAGATCGCGCGCGCCGGTGCGATCCTCATCGAACGGACTGCGCGCCTTATCGTTAGCGAGGGTAACTGGTTGCTACTCGATGATGAGCCCTGGCCGCTGCTCCGCTCATACTTCGACCGCACGGTGCTCGTCGTGGCTGACATGGAGACGCTGGAAGCCCGCAACCGACAACGCTGGGTCGACTACCGCATGGACGAGGCATTCATCCGCGCCAAGCTAGAAGACAACGACCTCCCCAATGCGCGGTACGTCTACGAGCACAGCGCCGAGCCCGACTGGATCATCCGCACGTAAGCGTCGGATGGGCGCCACATAAGCCACTGTCGAGCGCTGCCGGCCACGATGACTGCATGCACCGTGACTGCCCGGATCTGCCCATCTGGATCTGTCACCGGGTCACGTGCGGTTCTTGACCGTTGCGTCACAAGCGTCGTATTATCACTACGCTTGTGACACCATTGTTGACCCACGGAGCCACTGATGGCATTCGCGCGAACATACAGACGCCTTCTCCACGAATGTGCCGACGAACAGCGTGGGTATGTCTCCACGCGCGATGCGCGCCAGCTTGGCATCCCACCAGTCGCCCTTCGCCAACTCGCGGCGTACGGCGGTCTGGAACGCGTCGGTCATGGGATTTACCGGTTCCAAGACGCCCCTGCGACCGAGAAGGATGAATTCTTCGAGGCCACGCTCCTCGTCGGTGATGACGCGAGGCTGGTCGCCGATTCGGTCCTGGCGCTACACGACCTTGCCCATGTCGCCCCCCGGCGAATCAAGGTCGGCACTCCGCATCGAGTGCGCGGAAAGCTGCCCGTGACCATCACGACCGTCCGGACCGAAGCCACGACCCCGGTCAAGTACGACGGCATCCCCTCGGATCCACTCAAGAAGGCGCTCATCGATTGCCGGGATATCGTCACGAAGGACCGGCTCCTCGAAGCGTGTGATGAGGCTGTCGCCCGCAGTCTCCTGACGACGCAGGCCGCACACGAGGTGGCATCGATGGTGAACGCGTGAGCGGGCGATCCTCGATCCTGCCGACGAACCTCCGCTCGCTTCTGGATCGTGAGCGGAATGCCGCGAAGGAGCTGGGGATCACCCAGCAGCGAGCCCACCACATCATCGCCATCACCGTCATCGGCCAGTGCCTCCCCGATACCATCATCCGTGGAGGAACGGCCATGGCATTGCGCGGCGGGGTCTCGGGAAGCCGGTTCTCCACGGATCTCGACGTGCTCCGCGACCCATCATCGGTCGCGACCCTCGATGACTCACTCCAGACCTGGTTGACCGCTGGTTGGTGCGGCTTCAACGGAACAGCGACTCGAGTCGAAGCAGGATCCCCGCTCCGCATCCCGCCGTCCTATCGACTCGCCAAGTACGAAGTCGGGCTCGACTATCGCGGCCAGCGGTACGCTCGGACGATCGTCGAGTTCGGCTACCCGGAACTCGACTGCGACCAGCGTTACGAGCGACGGATGGCCAGCGATATCGAGGAGCTATTCACCAGGGTCGGCCTCGAACAGCCGGCTGCACTCCCAGTGATGTCGTCGAATGACCAGGTCGCACAGAAGCTTCACGGCTGCACCGACCTCAAGGCGCCACGGGTCCACGATCTCGTGGATATCCAGCTGCTCGTCCACGAAGACGACTTCGCGCTCGATCTCACGGCCGAGTATTCCGTTCGACTGTTCTCTTATCGAGGTCTGCAGGTGTGGCCACCTATCATCTCGGTCACGCCAGGCTGGGCGGTCGGATACGCAGAACAGGCAGATGGCCTATCCGTGATCAAAGACGTTGACACGGCCGTGGCATGGGGCAATGACCTGATCGCGCAGCTTGACGACAGCCGCTGATGCGGTGGCCACGCCTTTCGAACTGGCCGATGCACCGCGACCTTCAGCTGTCAGGCGACGTTCAGCTGCCAGTTGACGTAAACGCACAAACGCATCAATCTGCGTGTATGCGGACCACTATCGAACTGCCCGACGAGCTCTATCGCACGCTCAAAACGCGCGCTGCCATCAGCGGCGTGACCATGCGCGAGCTGATCCAGGGTCTCATCGAGCAGGGTCTGCGCCAGACCGAAGGGCGCGCGGGATCTGGGGCGCACCGGGACGAGCCGCTTCCCGTGGCGATACCGGCTCGCGGCATCCCCATCACACTCACGCCCGAAGACATCCACCGCCTCGAGGAAGAGGAGGATCTGGAGCGGTATGAACGATCTTTTGGACGCCAACGTCTGGATCGCACTCACGGTCCCTGATCACGTCCACCATGCGCGAGCGGTGCGATATGTGAAGGCTGAAGCCGGTGTGCCACTTTCGTTCTGCCGAGTCACGGAACTCGCCCTCCTGCGCTTGCTGTCGAATGTGAGGGCATTCAAGGATGTGGCGCTTACAGGGCAGGACGCGTGGCGCACGCTGCAGGCACTGTTCGAGTCGCCGAAGGTCACTCGCCTGGAGGAGCCGGCTGCGCTCGATGACGTCCTTGGCGCATGGAGCGGGACATTGGACATCCGCGGCAAGCACTGGACAGATGCCTACCTCGCCGCCTTCGCCATCGCGAGCGGGTGCCGCCTGGTGTCGTACGACGCCGACTTCGGGCGCTTTCCCGGCCTCTCCTGGCTGCAGCTGAAGGACGACTAGCTGAGCGTCGACTCGCCCGAAGCTACTGGTTGACCACGATGGCGAGGATCTCCGCGCCGTACTTCTCCACTTTCCCGGGGCCGATGCCGGGGATGGCCAGCAACTCACCGGCCGACTGGGGACGTCGCTCCGCGATCTGGGCGATGACCGTGTCGTAGGCGACGATGAACGGCGACACCTTGTCTACCTTGGCCCGCTCCAGCCGCCAAGCGCGCAGCGCATCGAAGAGCAGCGCGTCATCCGTGCTGAGCCGGGCGCGCGCCGCGCCGGGCTCTCGCTGTGCCGTGGGCGCTGACGACGAGGATGCCGCTGCGGATGCTCGCGACGCCGACCCGCGCACCCCCAGCATCGCCAGGAACCGCGATGGCTTGCGGCTCTGCGACTTGCCGGCCGGCGACATGCGCTGCTGGGCCCATGACAGCGCGAGGTGCCGGCGCGCTCGCGTGATGCCGACGTACAGGAGCCGCCGCTCCTCCGCGATCGCACGCTCGTCAGCAGCTTGGCTCACCGGTAGCGAGCCCTCCTCCAACATGGGGATGAACACGGCATCCCACTCGAGCCCCTTGGCGCGATGCAACGTCAGTAGCTCCACGCCATCGGCATCGTCGGCACGCTCGGCCTCCGCCCGTGCCGCCAACGCGGCCGCGACCGAGTCCCGGTCAGCGCCCTCCTCCCCCGCCAGCTGCGCCACGATCGCCAGCAACGTCGACAACGAAGCATGCCGCTCCCGTGCCTCGCGGCCATCAGGCTCGTCGTCCGGGTCAAAACCCAACTGTCGATGCCATTCGTGCCGCACGGCCGCGACCAGGGCATCGCCGGTGGCGTCCTCCGGCACCCGCTCCAGGCCACGGACCGCTGCCCGCACCTCCCGACGCTCGAAGAAGCGTTTGCCTCGCAGTCGATACGGGATGTCGGCACGGGCAAGGGCCGACTCGAAGCCGACGGTCTGAGCGTTCAATCGCAGCAGCACGGCGATCTGGTTGGCCTCGACCCCATCGCGCAGCAGCTCCCTGATGCGTGCCACCACGAAAGCTTCTTCCTCTGCGGCAGAGCTGAAGGACCGAACGACCGGCTCAGGCCCCTCGCCCTGGGTCGCCAAGAGCTGTTTCTCCCCACCCGCGGCCGCCAGCAACGTATTAGCCAACACAAGCACTTGCGGACTGGAGCGATAGTTCGACAGCAGCGGGATGACTTTGGCGCCGGGATAGCGCAAACCAAAGCCCTCAAGATGCTCCGGTGTCGCCCCCGCGAACGCATAGATGGTCTGGTCGACGTCGCCCACCACGCACAGATCTCGTCGCTCACCGAGCCACAGCTCGAGCAATCGCGCCTGCAATGGCGTGGTGTCCTGGTATTCATCCACCGTGAACCAGGCATACCGAGACCGGACCGCCAACGCCGCCTCTTCGTCATCCTCAAGCAGGCCCACGGTCAGTCCCAGGATGTCATCGAAGTCGATCAGGCCACGCCGCGCCTTCGTTCGCTCGTAGTCGCCGAACAGGCGCACGAACAGGTCCATCGTCGTCGGCGGTGTACGCCCGATGGCCCGAGCCTCGTAGGTCTGCGGCATCAACCGCCGGCTCTTGGCCCATTCGATCTCATCCATGAGGTCCCTGGCGGGCGTGAACCGATAGCCACCCGGCAACGCTCGCGCCAAGGGCGACACGATGCGCCACTTGTCAGCCATCACCTCTGGCAGCGGCGCACCGTCGTGCCGCAGCGGCCAGAAGTGGCGCAACTGCGCCAGCGCCGCCGAGTGGAACGTCCGTGCCGTCACACGCCCCAGCCCCAGGCCCCTCACGCGTGCTGCCATCTCCGCGGCAGCCTTCTCGGTGAACGTGACCAGCAGCACCTCACGCTCCGAGACCGCGCCGGTCGCGACGGCATAGGCCGCCCGATGGCTCACCACGCGCGTCTTGCCACTGCCGGCGCCGGCGATGATCGCCAGCGGCCCGCTGACCGTGGTGACCGCCTCACGCTGGGCGTCGTTCAGCCCCCGGAGGATGTACTCGGCATCGGCCACGACGGCCACCTACGGCTCGATGACGTCGATGCCGTGGCTCCCCATGCCGCGGTCGAACGTGGCCACCGCTGTCGCTCCGGCCTCACGCGCCATGGCCACGATCAACGCATCCGCGAACGGCGTATCCGGCAACTGCCGAGCGCGCGCCAGAGCTACGATCACGGCCGATTTCGGAAGGCCGACGATCTCGATGTTGCCCATCGCGACGAAGTCGAGCAGGGTATCGACTACGGCGGGACGACGTACCCCGTATCGCGAACGCAGCACGTGTCCGGTCTCGAGCAGCACGACGATAGGCACACTCAGCTGGTCAGCGCCTTCCAGGAACAGACGAGCACGACGGGCTTGGTCAGGAGGCATGCCGGTGAGATATCGAACGACGACGGAAGTGTCGAGTGCGATCACAGGTCCCAGTCCGGATCCGGAGTGTCCCGAGCGGCCTCGATGATGGCGTGCCAGTCGTCCTCGTTGGGGGGTCGCTTGGTGATCTCGCCGGCAAGGGCGCCAAGCAGCGAGCGCCGGTGCGGAGCGGGCACGAACGCCACCACCAAGTGGCCGTCCTCGACCCACTGGACCGCCTGGTCTCCTGCGTATACGGCCAACTCCTCGCGGAGTGCCTTCTCGATGGTGATCTGACCTCGCTGTCCGACCCGGCTTGGCATACGTACTTCCACCTGTGATACATATCTGCGGACTCCAGTATGACTCATGGCCACCCGACGGACAAGCTCGGGAGTCAGGGTCGGGCCTCCCCGACGGCGGACGCGCCGGGCATGAACGAGGCTACCTCTCCCAGCAGACGGTGCAGCGTGTCGATGGGCGGCCACGCGGGCACGCCGCTGCGCTCCAGCGCCACGATCCGGCTTGACAGCACCGGCGCGTCAGCCAGCGTGACGGGTGCCAACCGTCCCGGCTCGAACTCTGGCACCGCCGTGGTCGAGGGCAGCCACGCCACACCCAGGCCACGCTCGACCAACCGTCGCGCGGTATCGACACTGTCCACCTCGATGACCCCGTAGGGCGCCACGCGCGCCTCCTTCAGCACCGCCTGTGAGCGCCCATGGTCGTCCGAGCCACGGTCGTAGAACACCAGCGTCGCGTCGGCCAGCCGCGCCATCGCGATGGTCCCCTCGACCACGAAGGGGTGATCCGGCCGAGCCGTGAGCAGCAGTCGTTCCTCGTACAGCGGCGTGACCTTCAGGCGTGGATCACGAAGGGGCGCCACCTCTCCGACGAGCCCGATCTGCGCTGTCCCGAACGCCACCAGTTCGATGATCCGCTCGACCGTGCCGGTGCGGACGTAGAGGTGCACGCCGGGGTGGTAGCGCCGGAAACGCGCCACCAGTTCTGGCACGACCGAGGCGTTGATACTTGATGCCGCCGCGATGACCAGCTCGCCTTCGTCGCCTTGTTCTACCTGACCGACTGCCGTCCGACCTGCCTCGACCGCGTCGAGGACGTGTTCCGCATGTGGCAACAACGCTCGCCCCGCGAGGGTCAGCCGTACGCCGCGCTTGGTGCGCTCGAAGACACGTGCGCCAAGTTCGTTCTCCAGTGCCCCGATCCGAGCCGACAACGCCGGCTGACCCAAGTGCAACGACCGAGCTGCCGCGCGCATCGAGCCCAGCCGCGCGACTTCCAGGAACGCCTCGAGGCGCGGGACGTCCATATCACATCTCCCCATGGTGAACGTTCATATCGTTCACAAGCATCTCACAATTCGATTGGACAGGGCACAGCCCGAGCCATACGCTGGCAGTCACACCAGGCAGCCAGACACGATCCAAGGAGAAACCGATGACCGCTTCCGCCGGTCAGACCAGCCGCAGCGCCGCCTCCCTGGCCGATCGCATGATCGACCCGCGCGGACATCGCTTCGGCGCAGCACTGTCAGTGGTGATCCTCCTTTGCGGCTTCATCCTGGGAGCCCCTGTGGCCGTGGTGTTCCTCGCGGTGGCACTTGGCGCGAGCGCCCTCTTCGGCACGCGCTACTCCATCCTCGGGCGCGCCTGGCCCATCCTTCGCCGCGTCTTCCGTATCGGCCCGCCGAGGGAGCTCGAGCACGAACTTCCGCCGCGCTTCGCCCAAGCCCTCGGCTTCATCGGCTTCACCCTCGCGACCGCCTTCTTCCTCCTCGGGCTGCCGACGTTGGGCTGGCTCATCGCGGCGGCGGTCGGGGCGTTGCAGGCCGTCCTCGCGGCGACCGGCTATTGCCTCGGCTGCCGCCTCTACTTTCTCAAGTGGTGGGTGCCGGCCAAGTTCGGCAAGCTCACGCGACGCACCACGCTCGCGTAGACCACATGCGTCGGCCTCGGGTGGCCGACATGCGTCAAGACGGGGTCCGGCGCTCTCCCCCAAGCGTCGGGCCCCGTCCCATTTGGCCGAAGGCTCCGTTCCTTCTTGCGCGCGTCGCTATCGGGGCGAGGCGACCGGCAGGCCCACCGCACGAGCGGCTTCGACAAGACGCGTGTCGTATGCCACGAACGCTTCCAACTCATCGCCGACCACCATCGCTGAAGCCAAGTGGATGGCGCCGAGGGCGCGCAGCGAGATCGGTGCCAGTCGGGATGCGGCCGCGACGATCTGGTCATCGACACGGACTCTGACGACCCGTTCCATCACGTCATCCACGGTGGCCGTGCCCGCGACGTCGAGACCGAGCACCCGGCCGATCGCCCGCCCCACTTCGATCCATGCGATCTGGCTGGTGAACCGGTCCGTCCGTTCACGCAGGTATCGCCGGAGTGCCTCTGTCTCAGCCTCGGGGGCGACGAGCTTCACGATGGCCGACGCGTCCAGGTAGATGGCGGACCGCTCCCTCACCAGCGCCCCTCGTCACGCATCTGACCGAGGACCTCGGACGCGGTCGGCGCGCCGGGCGGAAGTTCGATGAGCGGACCCACGTCTATCAGGTCGCCGACTGCGGCGCTTGCCCGACCCTCAGCCACGAGTCGCTCAAGGCGTGACAGGTCTTTGGGTGGCTTGGGCGCCAGCTGCGCAACGGGCTGACCGTGCTCGGTGACCTCCAGGGTCTCGCCGGCTTTTACACGACGCAGATAGACCGACAAGTTCTGGCGAAGCTCACGAACGCCGACCTGCGAAGGAGGCTGGTCGATCTCACTCATGTAGCACAAGGCAGCACACGGACACACAGCGGGGGTCAGTGCTCAGCGGGGGTCAGTGCGGGACGGGCAACTTCTCGAGCGTGGTCTCCACGATGTCCCTGGGCCCATGCAGCATCCATAGCGTGTCGCCCTGGTCGTAGACATAGAGCTCGACGACTTCGCCATCGTCTCCGATCGACGAGATGATGGTGACGTCCTTGCTGCCAGCGACACCGTCGACGGCGCTCGGCTCGACCAGGTCGCCGTACAGGATGGGCAGGTACGCCGGCAGCAGGGTGCCGGGCTCCGCGCCCCCGACACGGATGGCGACCACGAAACTGAAGACATCATCCTGCGAGACGAGCGCGTAGCCCGACACCATGTCCTCGATGTCCGCGCCGACCCTGTCGAGGAATGACTCCAGGTCCACCCGCCTCTCATCGTCTGCGCTGAGGTTGGCGAAGTGCTCCACGCCGCGCGTCATGACGACGTCGGGTTCGTAGCCGCCCAGGTAGTAGGGCATGTCAAGGTAGAGGTCTCGAGCCCCACCAGTGGGTGCCGGCGAAGTGGCTATGGGCGCCGATGGGGCCGCTGACGGCGTCGGCGAAGCGGCTGTGGGCGTCGGCGAAGCGGCTATCGGCGTCCGTGGCGACCCGGCCGATTGCCCTGCGGTGTCTTCCGCTTGTGCGAGCACGCCAGACGACTGGAGGCAGAGAGCACAGAGCACGATGGACGCGATCGATCGGGTTCTCATCGGCGTCAGCGTACCCGCCTTGAGGCTCGATGGGGGTGCTGGGTCGCTCGGCCACTGCCTGGGTCGCTCGGACATAGCGTGGATGCTGGGGCTTGGCTCCCGAACTCGGGCGGCCCCGACTTGCCTGGCGGGGGAAGACCTCTCTCCGGCGTGTGAGCGCCCCCCCGTCGGGCGTGTGAGCGCCCCCCGTCGGGCGTGCGACAGCGAGCGCCCCCATCGGGCGTGTGAGCCCCCGTCGGGCGCGTGAGCATGGGAAGGCGACCGAGTCGCGCGCGAGCACATGAAGCCCCGGTCCGACGCTCCCGACCCAGGGGCGGAGGTCCGGGAGGGCGCGCCGTCAACAGCGAACACTCGACCCACACCGACTTGGGACCATCGGCGACTTGCCTTCTGACGCTCGAACCGGCACATTAGACGTCTCGAAACAGCGAGGTGACTGCATGGCCGATCCACGCGCCCCGTCCTCCAAGATCGAGCTGCGCGTCCTGCGCAGCCATCACACCGCCAGCGTCCGAGCCGAAGTCGCCCGCGATGACATCTCGGAAACCATGGGCGGCTTCTTCCGGACCGTCCGCGAGGCGCTAGCCAAACAGGGTGTACAGGCAGACGGCGCGCCCTTCGCGAGGTACCACACCTTCGGGGACATGGTCGATCTCGAAGCCGGGGTGATGCTGACGAAGCCGATCCAGCCCGATGGTGAGGTGAAGCCTGGCCAGTTGCCGGCCGGACCCGCGGCGATCGCCGTTCACGCCGGTCCATACGAGACCCTCGGGCGCACCTACGAGGCCATGGATCGGTGGCTCGCTGCCAGTCGCCACCAGGCCAATGGGGGCCCCTGGGAACTCTACCTCACCGACCCCTCGGCTGAGCCCGACCCGGCCAGGTGGCTGACCGAGATCATCTACCCGCTACGGCCGGGCTGAACCAAGCCTGGACCCGAGGGAACCGAGCGCCACCATCGGGCGTCTTGTTTGTGCGGGCGGCCACGTCCGCGGCCATACGGCCCCGCCCAGGCGGATCTTCCGACCTGCGGACCAGATAGACACTCGGAGGAACGATCACGGTGAATACTTCTCTCTCCCTCTCTCGCCCGGGTCTGCGCTGGCTCGCCGGTGGCCTGTCCATCGGCCTGTTGGTCGCATCCCTCGCCGCACCAGCGATCGTCACGGCGCAGTCGACCAGCGATGCTGACGCGACGTTCCGCATCATCAGCGTCAACGGCACCGGGCGCGTCCAGGCGGAGCCGGACGTCGCCGATATCAGCCTTGGCGTCACCAAGCAGGGCAAGGAAGCCGCCGAAGCCAGCAGCAAGGCTGCCAACGCGATGGACGCAGTAGTCAAGGCACTACTCGGGATGGGCATCGACGAGAAGGACATCCAGACCACCAACCTCACCTTGAGCCCACGCTATGACTGGAACAACGAGCCAGCCACGATCGAGGGCTGGGAAGCCAACAACATGGTCAACGTGACCATCCGCGACGTGACCACGGTCGGTGCCGTCGTCGATACCGCCACCGCAGCCGGCGCCACCGACGTCAACGGCATCAGCTTCCGTGTCGATGATCCGACAGAAGCACAAGCCAGTGCGCGAAGTGCCGCAGTGGCCGATGCCAAGGCCAAGGCCGATCAGCTGGCCGCCGATGCCGGCGTCACCATCACCGGCATCGTGAGCATCACCGAGTCGGGTGGCCAGCAGCCCCAGCCGCTCTACCTGGAGCGCCAGGCTGCAGGCGCTTCAATGGACTCGATGGCTGAAACCCCCGTCATGCCCGGCCAGGTGGAGCTTTCTGTCGACGTCTTCATCGAGTACCAGATCTCGTAGCCAGAGACCAGGGGGCGTCCAACGCCTCACCAAGACCCCAGGAACGAAGGGCCGGGAGCAGATCCCGGTCCTTTCGTATGTCGGCCCCTTTCGACTACCCTGCATGCATGCGAGTCGCCGTCTTTAGCACCAAACCCTATGACGAGAGATACCTGACCGCCGCCGCTGAAGGATCGGGCCATCAGCTCGACTTCTTCGAGGCCAAACTCTGCTGCGATCACGCCCCTCTGGCGGCCGGGTACGAGGCTGTCTGTGCGTTCGTCCACGATGAGATCGATGCCAAGGTCATGCGCGGCCTGGCGGATGGCGGCGTGCGGCTCATCGCACTGCGTGCGGCGGGCTTCAACAACGTCGACCTCGATGTCGCCAAGGAGGTGGGCATCCGGGTCGCGCGCGTCCCGGCCTACTCACCCTATGCAGTCGCCGAATACGCGGTGGCACTCATCCTGGGCCTGGATCGCCGGACCCATCGCGCCTACAACCGCGTGCGCGAGGGCAACTTCGCGCTCGACGGCCTGCTCGGCTACGACATCCACGGGCGCTGCGTCGGCGTGGTGGGGACTGGCCGAATCGGGACCGTTTTCGCTCGCATCATGGCCGGCTTCGGCTGCCGCCTCATGGCCTACGACCCCTACCCCAACGACGAGATGCGCGAGCTAGGCGCCAGGTACGTGGACCTCCCGGAGCTCTTCGCCGAATCGGACATCATCGCCTTGCATGCACCGCTCACGGCGGAGACGCATCACCTGGTGAACCGTGAGTCGCTAGCCAACGTGAAGCCCGGCGTGACCATCGTCAACACCAGCCGTGGCGGCCTCATCGACACGGAAGCTGCGATCGACGCCCTGAAAGACGGCCGCATCGGCTACCTGGGCCTTGACGTGTACGAAGAGGAGGATGCGGTCGGCTTCTTCGAGGACGTGAGCCAGGACATCATCCAGGACGACACGTTCGCCCGACTGCTGACGTTCCCCAACGTCCTCATCACCGCGCACCAGGCTTTCTTCACCGAAGAGGCGCTGGCGAACATCGCCGAGACGACCATCGCCAACCTGACCGCCTTCGAGCGCGACGGAGCACCCTTGCACGAGATCTCCGCCGACTCTGTCAGCTGAGCGCTGCGAGCGTCCGCTCACGCGTGGAGCCCACGTTCGGGCGGCATAGGGCACGATTCACGGTGTCGCAGTCCGCACTCACGGGCCGTCGTCGAGTCGAAAGGACCCCACACCCAGCATGCTTACCCTCGTCTTCCTTGCTATCGGCATCCTCGCCATCATCGGCGCCGTCGTCATCATCGGCCAGTCCGCATCCGACATCGGTTCGGGCTTCACGGTCGGCAAGTCCGCCCTCGCGGGCGTGCTCATCGTCGCCGGCATCGCGACCATCATCGTCGGCTTCGGCTGGCGCGAGATCGGCCCCGGCCAGGTCGGCGTCAAGGCTCGCTTCGGCCAGGTCCAGGAAGGCACGTTGAACCCTGGCCTGCACTGGCTCGTGCCCGCCATCGACAACCTCACGATCTTCGATGGCCGCGTCCAGGCCTACAACTTCGAGAACATCGAATCGGCCACCCAGGACCTCCAGCAAGTCCGCCTGTCGGGCCTCATCAACTATCACATCGATGCCACCAAGGCCGACAAGATCCTGCAGGAGATCGGCGGCCCCGGATCGTACGCGGAAAAGGTCTTCCTGCGTCCGTCCAACACGGCACTGAAGGAGATCACGCCGGCCTACAGTGCCGCGAGCGTGGTCAGCAAGCGTGACGAGATCGGCAATCGCACGCTCGCGACATTGCGCGAGCGCATGGAGCCATTCCACATCATCGTGGACCGCGTCAGCGTCGAGAACGTGGGCCTCAACGAGCTGTTCCTGACCTCGGTCGAGGCCAAGCAGATCGCGGAGCAGGATCTCCAACGCGCCGACTTCGAGGCGCAGACCAAGGTCAAGCTGGCCGAGGGTGATCGCGACTCACGCATCACGCGCGCCCAGGGCGAGGCCCAGGCCAACGACCTCCTCAATGCCTCGCTGACAGGGCCGCTGCTGCAGTGGACCTACATCCAGCAGCTGGCTGACAACATCAAGCTGATGATGATCCCGACAGGGCAAGACTTCATCTTCGACCTCAGCACGGTCGCGGAGGATGCAATGGCCGAGTAGATTCGAGCCCGGGACCAGTCCTCGCGCGCGGTTCAGCCCAATCGCGTGGTTCTGGGCTCCTCGGTGGCCTCGGCGGCCTCGGCGGGGAGCAGGAACCAGCGGAGACCCTCGAAATCGGGGCCGACCAGCAGGTCTGCGGCGGTCTGCGGTGGTTCGGCCGGGGCGGGTGGATCATCCATGAGGGCGCGCGCCTCGGCCAGGTAGTCCGCCAGTCGGGATATGGGTTCCTGACGCCGGTGTGCCTGGAAGTCCATACCCTCGGGCGTATAGCGGATGTCGTGGAGTGAGAGTGGCGCTTCCGCCTGGCGGCCGACGTGCTGCCAGAGACCGCTGGGTGGGTCCAGTCGGTAGTGCGGCAGCAGCCGCCAGCCACCTTGAGCGATCAGCTCGACGGCTTCGAGGATGTACTCGAAGACGGCCTCGTCGATGAAGTAGTTGAAGTTGACGCGTATCCAGCCGGGCTTGATGCCTTCACAGCCGCGGTTGATCTCCCGCTCGAACTCGTGGCTGGTCGCGATATCGATCCCCAACAGGCGGTGGCCGTACGGTCCGGCACAGGAACAGCCACCACGCGACTGGATGCCGAAGAGGTCGTTGAGCAGCGCCACCACGTAGTTGTGGTGCAGGTATCGGTCGGCGTGGCGCACGACGAAGCTGACGATCGAGAGGCGCGGGCACTGCTTGCTGCCGAGGACCTCCAGGCCTGGCACCGCATCCCAGCGTTCGAGGGCACGCCGGATGAACGACTCCTCGCGATCACGGATGGTATCGGCGCCAACGGCCTCCTTGAGTCCGAACACGAGGCCGGCGCGGATCGACTCGATGATGGCGGGCGTGCCGCCCTCTTCGCGATGCTCGGGGTTGGCGAGGTAGACGTGTTCCTCGGCATTGACGTAGGCGACGGTGCCGCCGCCCGGAACGGTCGGGACGGAGTTGGTGAGTAAGGCCTTGCGAACGACGAGCAGACCGGGCGTTCCCGGGCCACCGATGAACTTGTGCGGCGAGATGAAGACGGCGTCCTTGTAGTCGAGCGGGGCATCGGTCGCGTCGGCTGGTTCGGTCGGGTCGTCGTCGCGCTCGGCCGGACGGTGAGGGTTCATACGCAAGTCGACGTACGGAGCCGCCGCCCCGTAGTCCCAGAAGGCCAGCGCGCCATGGCGATGCAGCAGCACGGAGATGGCGCGCGTGGCTGTCTTGATGCCGCTCACGTTGGACGCCGCCGAGAAGGAGCCGATGCACAGTGGTCGGTCCGCGTAGCGACGCAACTCCTCGTCGAGCCGGTCGAGATCGATGCGACCGTCGGCATCCTCGGGGATGGTCACGAGGTCCGCGATGGACTCGCGCCACGGCAGCTCGTTGGAATGGTGTTCATACGGGCCGATGAAGACGACCGGCCGCTCATCAGGCGGGATGTGGTCAGTCAGGCCGTAGCGCTTGTCAAGATCGGCCGGGACTCGCAGGTTGAGGATGCCGATGAGCTTGTCCACCGCGGCGGTGGAGCCGGACCCGCAGAAGATGACCGCGTGCTCGTCGCGAGTGGCGCCGACGGCCTCGCGGATGATGTCTCGGGCATCCTCGCGGAAACGCGTGGTCTGCCGACCGGTGCCGCTCGACTCGGTGTGCGTGTTGGCGTACAGCGGCATGACCTGTTCGCGGATGTAGTCTTCGATGAACGACAGGCTGCGACCGGACGCGGTGTAATCGGCGTAGGTGACCCGGCGCACGCCGAAGGGTCCCGCGAAGGCCTCGTCATCGCCGATGACGCTGTCACGGATGAGACGGATGAGCGCCTCGCGGTCGGCTTCAGGAACAGGCGGCGTCAGCGCGGTGTCGGTCATGCGTGGACCATCGTAGCGGCATCATCGGCCGGGGACAGGTGCTCCCCTGCCAGTCGAGTCTGGGCATATCCCAGGCAGCCAGAGGGCATAGCGGCGGTATCCGATCGGTTTGCAGCGCGAGCGCTGGGGCAAAGATGCTGAGTCGGATTGAGGGCGGCGACACACCGCGGGCATGACCACGCATTTCCGCATGGCCACGGACAGCCTGAAGGGCATCGGCTCCCGGAAGATGCCCACACATGACTGGAATATGTCCCGACCCGACTGGGGGAGTCGGCTCGATGCCCGGGGAGGCGTGATCCGCCCCGGGAGCCTCAGCCGGGAAGCTGCTCGATCACGCCGGTGATGTACTGCTCGTCGCCTTGCACGATCCAGATGATGTCGCCGATGGCGATGAGGTTGGTGGGGGAAGTCGCCTCTGAGGCATCCTCGTAGAGCACCGTGACCTGCCGGCCGCCGATCTCCATCGTCTCGACGCGAGGCTCCTGCATCGCCTCGAAGCTGAGTGGCAGGAGGACCTCCAGGACCTCGCGAGCATCAGCGCCGACAAACTGGACAGCACCCAGGAGCACGACATCACCCTCGGCGGGCTCGACATACGCACTCACCTGAACCATGTCGTCGATGCTGGTGCCGGTGGCATCTGCCACAGCCTGGAACTGTTCAGCGCCGGCCGGGTTCATTTCGATGATCTCCTGGCCGCGGAAGACGACGATGTTCTCCGGGTCGATGGGCACGCCGGCGATCTCCGCGGGCAAGAGCTCGACAGCATCGCCGGTCGGGGCGGTTGACTCCGCCGGAACGGCCGAGGCAGCGGCTTCGCTGGGAGCTGAGCTCTCGTCCTGCGCCAGCAGGCTGGTCGGGGCAAGCACGAACACGACGCTCAGGGCCAAGCTGACCATGGAGAGGAGAGGACCGCGGTTTCGTGACGCTCGGGGTCGGGACATAGGAACTCCTTGTCGTGGGTGACCACGGGCGGGTCCACCCGCGTAGATGGCCATGGTGTCGTGCCGTGTCAAGCGGACAGCTGCGGCAGAGTTCTCAGGCACGGACGTGGCAACATCCTCACGGTCCGTCGCATCGAAATCGTGATCGATAGTCGCGTCACGGTGGCGTTGGCTCGAGGAAGACGTGCGCAGCGACGCGAAGGAGGCTAGATGCTGCTGACGGAACTACACGCCGGGCGCCTTCGGCTCACGCCTCTGAGCCAAGGTGATGCTGAGCCGATGGTCGCCGTTCTCGCAGACGTCCAGCTCTACACCTACATCGGTGGCAGCCCGCCGAGCTTGGCGGACCTCTTGAGCACCTATGCGCGCCTACTCGCGGGGCCACAGCATGGCAGCGAGGAGTGGGCAAACTGGATCATCCGACTGAAGGGCACAAGCGAACCCATCGGCTATGTGCAGGCGACGGTCACGGAAGATCGCGCCGACCTTGCCTGGCTGGTCGGGGTTGCCTGGCAGGGCCGCGGATACGCAAGAGAAGCGGCGACGACGGCCCAGTCATGGCTTGGCTCACGCGGCATCAAGCGCTTCTTCGCACACATCCACCCTGATCACGGGGCCTCGAATGGGGTGGCGAGCGCCATAGGGCTCGAGCCGTCGGGCGTGTTCGACGCCGACGGGGAGATGATCTGGGCCTCCGGGCCGCCCGGCCTCTGGGCCTCCGGGCCGCCCGGCTGATCGAGCTCGCCGATAAGCTTCAGCGATGAACACGGCGATCCCCTCCTGGAAGGGTGGCGACTACGACCGGATCTCCGGGCCACACGCGGACATGGGCACGCCCGCGCTCGACCGATTGGTGCTCCGTGGTGACGAACGGGTGCTGGACGTCGGCTGCGGATCGGGTCGCGTCACCGAAAGGCTTCTGGAGCGACTGACCACCGGGAGTGCGGTCGCACTTGATGGCTCGGCCTCCATGCTCGCGGAGGCTGCCCGCCGGCTGGCGCGGTTCGGCGATCGAGTGACCTACGTCCTGGCTGACCTCGCGATGCCGCCACTACCCATCGAGGGACCGGTCGATGCGGTCATGTCCACCGCGGCGCTCCACTGGGTCATCGACCACGACGCGCTGCTCGCGGGCATCGGGAGTGTGCTTCGCCCCGGTGGCCAGCTCTCCTTCCAGTGTGGCGGCGAAGGCAACGCAGCAGCCATGATGGGAGCCGTTCACGAGCAGGGCGTTGAGACCGCCGGCGCGTTCCACATGGCCGGGGTCGAAGAGATGACGAGGCGCCTGGAGCGCAACGGCTTCGAGGACATCGAGGCCTGGCTGCAGCCGCAGACGATCGCCTTCGAGACGCGCGAGGACATGCTCGAGTACATCGTCACGCCCTACCTGCGGCCGGCAACGGGGCTACCCGAGGATGAGCTCTACCGGCTGGCCGATGGCGTGGTCGACCGCCTCGGTGTCCTGGCCATCGACTACGTTCGGCTCAACGTCACCGCTCGCAAGAGCTAGTCTGCGCAGCCATGGAGCTGCTGACCCGAGGCCGTGGCTGCCTTGCAGCAGATGCAACATCTCGACGCCGAAGCGGCCGAATTCGCTGATTCCTTTCAACGGATGCAAAGGACCGTCAGTCCTGTGCGTCTGATGCACGAGATTGGCAGATCGGCTGGTCGACACGTCGAGATGTTGCATCTGCTGCAAGCGAACCTCGGCTGGGCGCTGCCGCACTTGAGGTGTTGCATCTGCTGCAAACGAGCCCGGTCTGGGTGCTCGCCACGCCAGGTCTGACCTCGCCACGCCTTGAGTCGCCCCGCCGGGGGACCTGTTCTCGACAGGGAACGCTGTTCGGTCGCATGATTCGGGTTCAACGGTCGCGCCAGGGCGGCCGCCGACGCGCCCCGAAAGGACATCATGCTTCGACTCGGCTACAAGGCCTCCGCCGAACAGTTCGGCCCGCGGCAACTGCTCGACTTCGCTGTCTCCGCTGAGAAGCACGGCTTCGATTCGGTCTGGACCAGCGATCACTACCAGCCTTGGCGTCACACCGATGGCCACGCCCCTAACGCGTTGGCCTGGCTGGGCGCGGCGGCCGCTTCGACCGAGCGCGTCACCCTCGGCACCAGCGTGCTCACGCCGACCCTGCGCTACAACCCGGCCGTGGTGGCACAGGCCTTCGCCACGCTGGGCTGCCTGGCACCGGGCCGCATCATCCTCGGGGTCGGCACCGGCGAATCGCTCAACGAGGTCGTGGTGGGTGCCGCCTGGCCCGACCAGAAGGAGCGTTTCCACCGCCTCAAGGAGTCGGTGCTGTTGATGCAGCAGCTCTTCCGCGAGGACTTCGTCAGCTTCGAGGGCGAGTACTACCAGACCCACAACGCCACCGTCTACGACAAGCCGGACGAGCCGGTGCCGGTGTACATCGCGGGGTCAGGTCCGGCAGCATCGAAGCTGGCGGGGCGCATCGCGCAGGGCTACATCTCCACCTCCGGTAAGGCCCCCGAGCTCTACACCGAGAGCCTGTTGCCGGCCGTGGCGGAGGGCTTGGAGAAGGCCGGCCGAGCGACCGACACCATCGACCGCATGATCGAGATGAAGGTCAGCTTCGATACCGACCGGGCTCGGGCCATGGAAGACACCAAGATCTGGGCCGCCCTGGCACTGTCAGGCGAACAGAAGACGGGCGTCGAGGATCCGCGTGAGATGGAGCGGCTGGCGGCGACCGTGGAGGACGTGGCGCACCGGCGCTGGATCGTCTCCGATGACCCCGATGAGCACATCGAGCGCATCAAGCCCTATCTTGACTGGGGCTTCGACCACCTCGTCTTCCACTTCCCGGGCGATGACCAGGAGCGAGCCATGGCGCTCTACGCCGAGCAGGTGCTGCCACGGCTACGAGAGCGCTTCGGCTGAGTCGCTGCCCCAGCGAGTACGCGGCGCGGCTCTGGCTGATCAGGCGTCGGGCGGGATGACGCCCTTGCGCAACATGAAGCAGCCGTAGAAGCGGCGCTCACCGGTCTGGATGATGGCGTAGGCGCCACGCGCCAGGTCGTAGAAGGCGAAGCGCTCGATGGAGACCATCTGTCGCGACTCACCGGACGCGGCGATCTCCGCCTGTACCGCAGCCTGCACCGGCGCGATCTCATCAGGCTTGTCACCGACCTCCATGCGACCGGCGAAGTCGTCGACGAAAGTGTCGAGCGGCAGCACCGAGAGGATGGCATTGACGGCCTCAGGCACGGTCAGGTTCTCCATCCGCAACAGCTTCCCGGTCACGGTCGCGCGAGCGATGGAGTCGGCTGGGAAGTTCGAGTCGGACACGATGAGGTAGTCACCATGGCCCATCGCCTGCAAGCAGCCGAGCACGTCCGCGTTGAGCCGGTTGTCGATCCCCTTGAGCATCATTGCCTCCCCTGTGGTCGATCGCTGTGATGGTGGACGGTGGCGCTGGTGTGCGTCCAGTTTGCCGTGCCCGGCGCCCTTCGTGTCGACCTATCCCGCGTCGAGTGCCTCGAGGACGGGCACCAACGATTCCAGGCCGGCCGGAGTCGCGGGGTCGATGACGAGCTGCACGTGGCCGATGCCTTCGGCTGCGAAGCCGCGCAACATGTCGGCGACTTCCTCGGGAGCACCTTCGATGGCCGGCGCTTCGGCGCTACGCCATCCGGTGGCACCGGGACGTCGCACGAAGGCCGCGACGGTGCGCTCGACCTGCGCCGGATCGCGGCCGACCTCACGGCACGCGGCATCGACCAAGGCGCGCTGTTCGGCCAAGCCATCGGCCGCGTTGCCATAGTCCTCGAACCAGGCGTTCCATGCCTGCGCGTAGGGCATGGTGATGCGCAGCATGCGCGGCCCGCTGGAGCCGATGAGCAGCGGCGGTCCATCCGCCCGGGGACCGCGTGGCAGGAGCTCGCAGTCCCGAAGCTGATAGAAGCGGCCATCGAAATCGATGTGGCCCTCACGCAGCAGCGTGCGGATGATGGTGAACGCCTCCTCGAAGCGCGAGATGCGCTGGTCGAAGGGAAACCCGAAGGCGGCGTATTCGGTCTCGTTCCAACCGGCACCCAGGCCGAGGATCAGTCGGCCGCCACTGATCTCATCGACGGTCGCGGCCATCTTGGCCACCACGGCCGGCGTGTGGAACGAAGTCGACGCCACCAACGGTCCGATCTCCAGGCGGGAGGTGATCGACGCGATGGCCGCCAACTGCGTCCACGCCTCCCAGGGACCGCGGGCACCCGACTCATCGCGGTAGAGGTAGTGGTCGCCCACCCAGACCGAGTCAAGGCCGATGTCCTCGGCGATGCGAGCCATGGTCGCAAGGTCGGTCCAACGCGGCTCGTATTCGACCTCCGGCAGCTGCACCCCCAGCTTGAGCGGCCTGACCATGGCTCCCCCTCTGCCGATGTCCGTCACATGCGCGTCGTGACCGTCAGCATAGGCTCGCGTCATGGATGACGATCGCACGACCCATGACAGCGCCGGCGACAGCGGTACCGTGATGCCCGGTCCTCGGCCCACCGAATCGGTGTGGGACTACCCGCGACCCCCTCGCGTCGAGACGTCGGGTCGCCATGTGCGCGTCGTGGTCGATGGCATCGTGGTGGCCGACTCGCGGCGTGCCGTGCGGATCTTGGAGACATCGCACCCACCAGCTTGGTACATCCCTGCCGATGACGTGCGCATGGACCTGCTGCGACCGAGCGATCGCCACACCGTCTGCGAGTACAAGGGTGATGCGAGCTACTACACCATCAGCGCCGCTGGTCGGGACCGGATCGATGCCGCCTGGACCTACCCGCACCCACTGCCGGGCTACGAGACTATCGCCGGCCATGTCGCCTTCTACCCCGGGCGGGTCGATGAGGCCTGGGTGGATGACGAACGGGTCATGCCCCAGGCGGGCGACTTCTACGGCGGCTGGATCACCGCCGAGGTCGTCGGCCCATTCAAGGGTGGCCCCGGCACGCGCGGCTGGTAGCGACGGCACAGGGCTATCTCGTATCGGCCGGAGGGCCATCTCGTATCGGCGAAACAGCCATCTCGCATCGATGTGAAGGCCTGCGGATGCGGCGTCCCCACCGAACCACACCCTGCTGGACCGCGTCTGGTCCTGCGGTACGGGCCCCCGCAGTACCAAGAGGTAGTGGCCCAGACCCACGGGTCAGGTGCAGATTACCCATCAGATATCCCATAGCGATGCCGTCCCACTGCACGGCCCGGTTCGTGAGGAACCCCTCTCCCTCACGAGCGGGGGTGGAATAGGCGACGCGGACTCTATGCCCGGTGGCAAGGTCGGCCCCCTCCTCCCGACCTCGCCACCGGGTTTCTTTATGTGCTCAGGGGCACGCGCAACAGCATGGTCGCTCAGTAGAGGCGCGGGAAGAAGCGGTGCGTCCGCTGCGTGTACTCGGCATATCCGATATAGCGCGCCTGTAGCCAGGCTTCCTCGCGACGCGATTTGAGGTCGAAGAACAGGGCCAGGACCGCGGCCAGAAGCAGCGCCAGCAGACTCGCGTTCATGAGACCCCAGGCGACCGCCATGGCGATGAGGCCACCATAGATGGGATGCCGGACGCGCCCATAGACGCCGGTCTCGACGAGCTCGGCGCCATCGCGCGGATACGGCACCGGCGTCAGGTTCCGGCCCAGGTCACGCAGGCCGCGAGCGCTCAGGACGGCTCCACCGGCGCCCAGGATCAGACCACCCAGGACGAGCGCCCAGGTGACGGGACCATCGAGCTGACTCCCACCGCGGCCCCCGGCGAGCGCGACCAGGCCGAGCAACACGAACTGCAGCAGGACCCAGCCCTCCCCACGCGGACCGAGACTGGGCAGGCGGGTCACCGAAAGTGGGTCAGGCGTCGAGAATCTCAGGCACGCCGATGATGTTGTAGCCGCCGTCGACGTAGTGGATCTCGCCGGTGGTGCCGCGGCTCAGGTCGCTGCAGAGGTAGACCGCGGCATTGCCCAGATCGTCGATCGACAAGGGGCGACGCAAGGGTGAGATCTCCTCGAACAGCCGATGCATCTTCTTGAAGCCGGAGACACCGGACGCCGCCAACGTACGCACAGGCCCGGCACTGATGGCGTTGACACGGATGCCCTCCTTGCCCAGATCCACGGCCAGGTAACGGACGCACGCCTCTAGCGAAGCCTTGGCCACGCCCATCACGTTGTAGTTGATGACGGCTTTCTCAGCACCGTAGTAGGAGAGCGTCAGGATGGCACCGCCGTCGCTCATCAGGGGTCGCGCCTCACGGGCGAGCGCCACCAGTGAATAGGCGGAGACGTCATGCGCCAGCGCGAAACCTGCCCGAGAGGTGCGGATGAACTCGCCGCCGAGCTCGTCCTTGTTGGCGAAGGCCACAGCGTGGACGAGGATATCCATCTGGCCGAACTGTTCCTTCCACTTGGCGAAGACCCGCTCGATGTCCTCATCCTTCTGGACATCGCAGGGCTCGACGAACGTGGCGCCGAGTCTTGCCGCCAGCGGCTTGACCCGCTTCTCCATCAGCATCTCCACCGACGAGAAGCCGACCTCAGCGCCTTCACGATGGAGCGCTTGGGCGATGCCCCAGGCGATGGAGTGGTCGTTGGCCAGTCCGAAGATCAGTGCGCGCTTGCCCTCAAGCAGTCCCATATGCGTTCATACCTCCTTGTGGCCAGCCCCGACGCCCCCGGCCGACATGCTGTGGCTCGACATAAGGATGCACCCGATGGGCACGCCGTGGGATGCGCAGGAGACGATCGACCATGTGGGCCAGTCCCCCGTGACCAACGGGTGGTAGGGACAGCACCCTAGGGCCCCGCACCATGCGAACACGTTCGGGGGGTTACTGATCGGCGATGCTCGGAAGCCGTGATGTGACCCCTCGTTCGCATCCGGGGGGGTCGTCCTACCCCAGGATCGCCATGAGGTCGGTGCCATGGGTCAACCCAAATCCGGAGGCACTCGATGAAGGCGCGATACCCTAGTGGCCTGATACCTCTAGCTGGAGGCTCCGTGCCCCTCGGACGGATGGCCGCTCGTTCCCTCTTCATCATCGTCTGCGTCGCGGTGCTCGGTGCCGTACTGCCCTCCGCCGGCATGGCCGCGCCAGATGGCAGGGCCGCCACCGACAGTAAGGCCACACCGCAGGGCAAGTCGCATGAGTACATCGTCACGCTCGACGTCGCTGATACGGGCGAGGTCATCCGGCCCAGCACCCAGAGCGCACGGCAGCGGATCGGTCGTCGCAGCGATCGCGCGGAGAACGCGACCGACCGTATCGTGCAAGAACACGGCATCAAGGCACGCCAGCGCTTCGACAGCACCGTCACCGGCTTCTCGGCCAGGATGACGCCGGCGCAGGTGGCCGAGGTGGCAGCCGACCCCAAGGTCAGCAACGTCCGCGCGGCGCGCAAGATCCGGCTGGCTGACGAGATCGTCCCGGCCGGCATCAGGCGGGTCAAGGCGTGGACGACCGGCACCACACCGGGGCCGGATATCGACATCGACGTCGCGGTCATCGACACCGGCATCGGCCCTGTCATCGGCAACGGCACCCCGGCTGCCATGGACCCCGTGGCGCCGCAGGGCAAGCCGGAGCTCAACATCAAAGGTGGCTACAACTGCACCGACCTCAGCCACCCTGAGCGATGGGGCGACAACAGCGGTCACGGCACGCATGTCGCGGGCATCATCGGCGCGCGCGACAACAGTGTCGGCACCGTCGGCGTGGCGCCGGGCGCACGGCTCTGGGCGGTCAAGGTCTTCGACGGGCCTGTGGGCAACGAAGCCGACATCATCTGCGGCCTGGAATGGGCCATCGCTACTCACTCCAACGACACCCCTGACATCGACGTCATCAACATGAGCATCGAGGGCGGCCGGCTCAACTTCGACGAGGATTGCACCGTTGTTCTCGCGGATACCGAGGGCGACCCGGTCCAGCAGGGCATCTGCACCGCGACCGCGATGGGCATCACGGTGGTCGCCGCCGCGGGCAACCAATCCATGAACGCCAACCTCAGCATGCCCGGTGGCTTCGACCAGGTCATCAGCGTGGGTGCCATGACCGACCGTGACGGCAAGGGCTGGGGCCGAGGCAGCAGCTCGAACTGTTACTCCGGCGAACGCGACGACACCTATGCGAGCTACAGCAACTATGGCCGCGAGGTCGACATCGTCGCGCCGGGCACGTGTGTGGAATCCACCTGGCCGAGCAGGTCAGGTGCCGCCACGGTGCGACTGACAGGGACGTCGATGGCCGCTCCGCACGTCACCGGTGCGGTGGCCCGCTATCTGGCCGATCACCCCAGCACCGCGCCGGACAAGATGCGCAAACTGGTGCGGGCCGCTGGCCGCCTGGATTGGGATATCAAGAGCGACCCGGTCTGGTCTTCAGCCAATGACTCCGACGCTCCCAACCGGGTCCTCGACGTGAAGGCCCTCACCGGGCCTGACATGCTCAGGACGTGGGTCTACCACGAGAGTCTCACCGCCAGCGGCAAGGACCGCTGGCGCACGACGCGCGTGGATGTGCAGCGCGGTGGTGGTTACGCCGGCAACGTCGCCCTGGACGTCACCGGACTTCCTGGCGCTGTCGGAACGCCCGATTTCGATCACGCCAGCCTCGAGGGCCTGAGCGGCCTGGGCTCACGTCTGCGACTCGACCTCAAGACAAGCGGACCAGATGGCGTCTACGAGCTGGGTGTCAAGGCCAACGGACCCGGCGTCCCAGCGCACAGCCTGGACCTGCGCCTGAAGGTCGATCGTACCGGACCCTCAGTCAAGGGCCTGGCGCCGCATGTCCGCGCCGGGCGGACGTCGATGCCGGCGAAGGGCGCGGTACAAGCCTATGTGACCTGGATTGCCAGTGACCAGCTCAGTAGTGTCAAGAGCCTCCGCTTGCAGCGAAAGACCGGTTCGCAGCGATGGCGCGACACGGGCACCAGCAGCACCAGCAGGTCGCGCGTCACGCTCAATCCGGGCCAGAACAACAGGTTCCGCGTCAAGGCCACCGATGACCTGGGCAACGGATCCACCAGCAAGACCGTATCGGCGCGCCTGACCGTCCGGGACTCGAAGTCAAGCCGCTGGCGCAAGTCGGCCGGTGAATGGAAGAACAAGTCGGCCAAGCAGGCCTACCGTGGCTCGCTCATGGTCGCCAACGGCACCACTGGCAGCCTCAGCACCAGCTTCAGCGGCCAAGCCGTGGCGCTGGTGGCACCGTTGGGTCCCGGCCGCGGCTCGCTCCGGGTCCGCATCGACGATGGCGACTGGCAGACGGTCGACCTCAAGGCGGGCCAGACGGCCCACCGCAAGGTGGTCTGGGGCCGGACGCTCAGCGCCGGCACTCATACGCTTGAGATCCAGGGCCAAAGCGGTCAGACGGCGCTCGACGCGCTCCTCATCATCCGCTGACGCGGCGTTCGGCCGTGATGCGCCGGTAGGCAGCCTCATACTGTCGCGCCGGCAGGCGCCACGAATGGTCGACGGCCATGCCCTGTGCCTGGATGTGAGCGAAGCGCGGCTTGTCCTGCATCGCCTCGATAGCTCGGCGGACGGCCTGAAGGAGCGAATCGGGCTCGGCCGGCCCGAAGACGAAGCCAGTCCCGCGGGCGGGATCGGCGTCGGCATCGATGACGGTATCGGCCAAGCCGCCGCTATGGCGGACCACGGGCGGGGTGCCGTAGCGCATGGCGATGAGCTGGCCCTGACCGCAAGGCTCGAAGCGCGATGGCATGAGGAAGAGATCGGCACCGGCGTAGATGCGACGAGCTTCGTCACGGTCGAAGCGTTCCAGCACCGCGATGCGATCAGGGTGGTGCTTGGCGAGCGAGACGAGGCCGGCCACCAGCTGCTCATTGCCACTGCCGAGTACGATGAGTCGCGCACCAATCTCCAGCAGCGCCGGCGCGGCCGCGGTCACCAGGTCGAAGCCCTTCTGCGGATCGAGACGGCCGATCACGCCGAGTAAAGGCCCATCGGGGTCGATGCCGTTGCGCGCAGCAAGGTCAGCCCGCGTCACTGCCTTGCCCGACAGGTCCGTGGCGTCGTAGGGGGCGGCCAGGGCCGTGTCGGTGGAGGGGTCCCAGAGGTTCGAATCGATGCCGTTGATGATGCCGATATAGTCGTCGCCACGATCACGCAGGGCAGCGTCAAGCCCGGCACCGAACCGGGGCGTGAGCGACTCCCGCGCGTAGTTGGGGCTGACGGTGTTGACCATGTCGGCAGCGTAGATGGCTTGGCGCAGCAGGTCGACCCCGTCACCCGTCCCCACCTCCTCTGGAAGTCCCAGCTGCCAGGCGTGCGCTCTCGGCGTCCAACCGTGGTAGGCCAGGTTGTGGCAGGTGAGCAGCGTGGCCGAGCGTGCCAGCAGTGGGTCGCCCGCGTAGCGATGACGGAGCGACAGCAGCGCCGGGGCCGACTGCCAGTCGTGGCCGTGGATGACGTCGACCGGTCGCGCTTCGGCGCGGATGGCCTCGAGCGCAGCACGGCCGAGCAGCGTGAAGCGAGCCGCATTGTCGGCGTAGTCGCCATCGGCATCCATGTAGTAGCCGTCGCGATCGTACGAATGGTGCTTCACCAGGCGCAGCCGGTAGCCGTCGGCCTCGCCGCTCCAAAGCGTCACCGTCTCATGGTGTGGCTCACCGTCGGGGCTGCCCACGGGCACGCGCAACTCGAGCGGGACCAGCCCCCGTGGCGGGGTCAGCCCGGCGTACCAGGGTAGGTAGACATCCACCTCGTGGCCGGGTCCGGCAGGCTCAGGGATGGACAAGGCACGAGAGAGTGCATCGACCACGTCGGCGAGTCCACCGGTCTTGGCCCAGGGCTCACACTCGGAAGCCACCATCGCGATACGCATCGTGGCCGAATGGTACGCGGTCGGCTCGCAAACGCTTGCGCGAGAGTGTGGGTATGGCACGAAGACCCGCGAGGCTGTGTAGGATGCGGCCCGTATGCCTTTACGAACGACCGTCCCCACAGTACCCCTCCCTGATCATCGTCTGCCGCCCAGCCTCGAGGGCCTCGGCCGGCTCGCCTACAACCTGTACTGGTCCTGGCACCCCGAGGTCCGATCGCTCTTCGCGCGCATCGACCGCCGCATCTGGCAGAGCTCCCGCAGCCCGGTAGCAGTGCTTCTGGCCTCGCGCGACTGGACCTCGTTGCTCGAGGATCCCGACTTCATGGTCCAGTACCAGAGCGTCCTCACGGCCTTCGACGAGTACATGGCCAACGGCCGCGACCATTGGTTCTCACGTCACCACAGCGAGGCCCTGGCTGGCCCGGTGGCCTACTTCTGCGCCGAGTTCGGCCTGCAGGAATCGCTGCCCATCTACTCAGGTGGCCTGGGCGTGCTCGCTGGTGACCACTGCAAGACCGCGTCGGACATGGCCCTGCCGTTCGTGGCTGTGGGCCTCTTCTATCGACGCGGCTATTTCCGCCAGTCCATCGATGCCGATGGCCACCAGGAGCACGGCTACTTCAACCTCGACCCGGCGCGGTTGCCGCTGCGTCGCGTCATCGACCCGCTCGGTGAGCCCCTCATCGTGGGCGTGGAGCTGCCCGGTCGCACGATCCATGCGGCCGTCTGGCTGGCACAGGTCGGCCGAGTGCCGCTGCTGCTGCTCGACACCGATATCCCGGACAACAGCGAGGCTGACCGGCCCATCAGTCACATCCTCTACGTGCGCGGACGCGAGATGCGCCTGCACCAGGAGCTGATCCTGGGCATCGGCGGCGTACGTGCGCTGCGCAAGCTGGGCATCGCGCCCGCCGCCTGGCACCTCAACGAGGGCCACTCCGCGTTCATGCTGATGGAGCAGGCGCGCGAGCTTGTGGCCGAGGGGGCCAGCACCGAGGAGGCGCTGGCGCAAGTGCGCGCCAAGGCCGTCTTCACCATCCACACGCCGGTCCCGGCAGGTAACGAACGCTTCGGTATCGGCATCGTGCGCGAGCTGACGGCGCCTGTGCTGGAGTCCTCCGGGCTGGACGTGGAGCGCGTGCTGGAGCGAGGACTGGGCGTGGACGGTGATGCCGGCCAGTTCGACATGACCGCCTTCGCGCTGCGGACCACCATCTCGGCCAATGGCGTCAGCCAGCTGCACGGGCGCGTCGCCAACGCCACTTGGTCGCCCATCATCGACCACCCCATCAGCGGCATCACCAACGGCGTCCATCCACCGACCTGGGTGGGCAAGGCGATGCGTTCCGTCTTCCGTGAGCTGGGTGGCAACCTGGACCACCTGGAGAACGAGCAGGAAGCGACCCGCTTCTGGGAACGCATGAACCTGGTGCCTGATGCGGGCCTGTGGAAGGCGCATCTGCAGCAGAAGCTGGCCTTGCAGGAGTACGCCAGGATCCGGCTGCGCCGCCAGTTCGCACGCCATGGCGAATCGCCTGGCTCGCTGGGCGAGCTGACCGACATCCTCGACCCCGAAGTGCTGACCATCGGCTTCGCCCGACGCATGGCCACCTACAAGCGCGCGGCGCTGCTCTTCAGCGACCTCGATCGCATCACACGCCTCATCACCGACGCCGAGCGGCCGGTGCAGTTCATCTTCGCCGGCAAGGCGCATCCGGCCGACCGTCCCGGACAAGGCGTCATCCAGACCATCTTCGAGCACAGCCGCTCGAAGGCCCTGCGCGGCCACATGTTCATCCTCGAGGACTACGACATGCGCGTCGGCCGACACCTGGTGCAGGGCGTGGACGTGTGGCTCAACAACCCACGGCGCCCCCTTGAGGCGTCTGGTACCAGCGGCATGAAGGCGGCCATGAACGGCGTCATCAACGTGTCCATCCTCGACGGCTGGTGGGACGAGGGGTTCCACGGTGACAACGGCTGGGCCATCGGCAGCCGCGACACCAATCCCGACGAGGGCGCACAGGACTGGGCTGACGCACAGGATCTCTACCGGCTGCTCGAAGAGGAGATCGTGCCGCTCTGGTATGACCGCGACGAGGCGGGCCTGCCGCAGGGTTGGCTCGATCGCATGCGCCGCGCTGCCGGCACCTCGCTGTGGGATTTCTCCACCACGCGCATGCTGGCCCGGTACGTCGAGCAGATGTATCTGCCGGCCGCGGCGAACGCGACTGGTGGCGGCGTCGTTCAGCGGCGGCGCAGATCCTCGGTGACCAGCCAGCGCGTCCAGGTGAAGGCGGGCTTGAAGCCGACGCGCGCGTAGACGCCCAGGGCGGATGTGTTGCCCTTGCCCACAGAGAGCCAGACGAGGCGGTTCCCCGTGGCCAGGCCGGCACGCGTGGCGATGGTGGTGATGAGGGTGCCGTAGCCCTGGCCACGCCTCGCCTTGACCACGCCGATGCCCTGGAGCCCGGCGCTGCCGTCGCCCTGTGAGAGTCGCGCCACCGCGACCGGCTCGTCCCCGACCCATACGATCCAGGCGCGTAGCCGTCTCGCCTCGAGCGCAGCTGCCAGGGCTGAGCGCCGCCGCTCAGCCTGGTCGGGGCCGATGCCGAAGATGCTCCGCTCAAGCGCCTCGTGCGTCTCGAGCGACCGCGGCTGGACCGCCTCGATGCGCATGAGCGGGTCGAGATGTGGCACGACCGAGGCATGGCCGACCCACATCACGGTCTCCCCGGCCGCACGCATCCAACCGCGGCGTTCCAGTTCGCCGTCGAGTGCGCCCTCGAGCTCCAGCCCATCGCACAGCAGCAGCGAGGGCCAGGCGCCACCGTCGAGCATGTGGCTCCGGACTGCCGCCAGCGCTTCCGGCCAGGTGTCGGCGTCCCAGCGGGGCATCGCCGCGTACGTCAGATCGGGTCCGCTGCCGGGACCACGCACGAAGGTGACACCGAGTCCGTCATCGACGATGACCTCGGCACCCTCCTGGCCTGGCAGTGTGACCAGGTGCCGCCGGATGGCGTCGAACTCAGCGTCGCTCGGTGGCGCGATCTCGGGTATGGCCTCCTCGCGCGGCCGCGCCGTGTCCGGCCGACGCACGGGGGAATCGGGACGGAGCTCGCTCAAGGGGCGACACCGAGGAGCAGTCGCCGACACCACTTGATGGGCGGCGTGCCGTGTCTGATGACGGCTTCCATGTGCGCCCGCTGGTCGAAGCCGGGCGTGTCACCGATGCCGCCGACGATCCGCTGCGCCGGCACATCCTCGGCCCTGCCACCGGCGGCCACCGCGGCACGACTGCGCGCCCCCAGCTCCAGGTCCCACATCTCGAGCGAGCCCACGAAATAGGTCGACAGCTGCGTCGAGCTAAGACGGGCGCGCAGCCACTTGCCGCGAGCTTCATCCTGCTCCTGCCAGGCACCATCGACCATCAGCGCCATGGCCTGCCCCTCGGTCATGTCGCCGCTATGCGTCTCGACGTCGAGGATGGCGTTGGCGGTGGCGCGCAGGTACATCTTCCAGTGCGACAGCGCGAACCCGGGATCGTCGGAGGCGTAGCCGGCGTCGAACATCACCTGCGTGACGTACACCGCCCAGCCCTCGGCGAACATGCCGTTGGTGAAGGCCGTGCGCGCCAGCGAACGGCAACGGCTGGACGCCGCCAGCTGCAGGTAGTGGCCCGGGATACCCTCGTGGATGCTGAGGATGCGCAATGCCGAGTCGTTCTCCTCGCGGAGGTACGACTCGACCGCTTCGGGGCCTTCGGACTCGTCGGGCGGAGTGATCCAGAAGTGCGACTTCTGGCCCCGGTCGAGCGGCCCTGGGCTATCGAGGAAGGCACGAGCCGCGGCGCGAAGGAAGAGCGGCGTCCAGGTGATCTCGAGCGGCTCATCGGGCAGCGTGATGATGCCGCGATCCGCACAGAACGCCCTGATGCGGGCGATCTCCGCCTCACAGAAGGTGATGAGCCCATCGGGCTGCTGATGCCGCTCGGCGATGGCGTCAAGCACGCGTTTCACCAGTGCGGCCTCGCCGGCCGCATCGCCATCGGCCACCTGCGGCAGCGGTTCGTCGGGGAACCAGGTCGGCCATGACTCGCCGGCAAGGCGCAGCATCTCCGCGCGCACTGCGCGGTAGTCGGCCCAGGCACGCTCACGCAGTCGTTCGGGCGAGAGGTCACTGCCGAGCGTGTGGCGCAGCTTCTGCGCGAAGAGGTCAGGCCCCAGCCGTCCCTCACCCCGAGCCCGCGTCCGGACCCCGGTGTCGAGTTCGGTGCGGAAGGCTTCGAGGGCTGCGTGCGCCTCGGTCGCCGCCGCCTGCATCGGTGCCAGCAGGTCGGCTGCCTCACCGGCCTCCGCTTGTGCTCCCGCCTCGATCACGGCAGCATCGACCAGGTCGGCCACACCCACCAGCTGGGAGAGGGCCGTATCGAGGTGCAACAGCGAGACGGGGCGGTCAGGGAGACCGGTCAACCCCTCCAGGGCGGCACGGGCAAGCGAGGGCAGGCCCTCGATCCGCGCCAACAGCGAAGCGCCTCGCACCGACCAGGGCGCGAACTCGCGCGAGAGCAAGTCGAACAGGCCACCGCCCATGAGGTACACCACCTCCAGCGGATCCCAGGCCTCAGCACGCAGGACCTCGTCACCGAAGACCGCCTTCTCGACCTCCTCGAGCAGGACCTGCCGATCTACGCACTCGTCGGGCGTGAGGCTTGCCTCGTCGAACGCGCGCAGTCGCTGCGCATGAACGCGCAACATGCGCAGGCGAGCAAACCGACCGGCCTCGCTCAGAACTGGCCAGCGACCGTCCACGCTGTGGTAGCCGGTGCTGGTCCCCCACGTCGGATAGGCCGTAAAGAGATCCACGATGAGACCGACGACGGCCTCATCGAAGGCGTTCTGCGGCTGGGGCAGTCCATCTGGGCGAAGCGGCACGGACACGGTTCCTCCTCTGTGTAGCGGCACGGCGCTTGTGTAGCGGCACGGCGCCGGGCATGGCAGCACGGCCAAGGTCGATCGAGCGCACGCCGCTGTCCGACATCATCGTACGTCGCCGTCGAGGAGATCGACTGTTGCCGCCGGCGCGGTACCCTTGCGTCTCGATGGCTCCGACCCCTGCCGAATCACATGCGCGCCGCTCCTTCGCCGAGCGTATCGCCGCCCGCCCGCTCCTGCTCGACGGTGCCATGGGCACGTTGCTGTTCAGTCGCGGCATCCCCCAGCGTGCCTCCCTCGACGAGCTGGTGCTGAGCCGGCCCGAAGTGGTGGGCGCGGCACATCGGGAGTACATCGCGGCGGGTGCCGACATCATCGAGACGGACTCGTTCAGCGCCAACCCTGTGCACCTGGCGCAGCTTGGCCTGGCCGATCGCACGGCGCAGATCAACCGGCGCGCGGCGCAGCTGGCACGTGAGGCGCGTGACGTGGCCGGCGTGGACGTGCTGGTGGCTGGCTCGGTCGGCCCCATCAGTTCACCGCTCCACGGCCCCGGTCACGTCTCTGCGAAGGTCGCCGCTGAGGCGGTGAGGCAGCAGCTCGAGGGCTTGCTGGAGGGCGGTATCGACCTGGTCCAGCTTGAGACGTGGAGCGACCTCGCGCACCTGCTGGCCGCCGTCGAGGCGGCGCGGCGCTTGTCCGACCTACCGGTGGTGGCCTCGGTGACGTTCGGCGAGGACCTGCGCATGGCCGATGGCACCGAGCCGGCTGCGGCCGCGCGTGCCCTCCACCAGGCGGGCGTGGACGTCATCGGCGTCAACTGTGGCTCCGGCCCGCTTGCCGGGATCGACGCGCTGGGGCAGCTGGCGCCGGCGGCCGGCGATACGCCATTGCAGATCATGCCCAACGCCGGCCTCTCAGGTCGCGTCGGTGGTACGTTCGTGTGGGCGGCCGACCCGGCCTGGTTCGCCGAGGAGGTGCCTGATTTCCTGGCTGCCGGCGCGCGCCTCATCGGTGGTTGCTGCGGCACCACACCTGAGCACGTCGCCGCCATGCGGCAGGCCCTCGATCGTCAGTTCGCGCGCCACGCTGGTTCCGATGCAGTGGCGGGCCACGCCGCCCCTCAGACTGCCGGGGCGGCCGCGGGGACCATGCCGGGTTCGCCGCCGTCCGCCACGCCGCGGCCGCGCACCGCCGGCGATGACAAGAAACCCCTCACACTCGAGACGCCGCCGCCGACCGGCCTAGCCACGGCCCTGTCAACTGGCCGCTTCGTCATCAGTGTCGAGATCGATCCACCACGGTCGGTCCGCATCGAGCGCACCCTGGTGGCGGCACGGCTCATCCGTGATGCCGGAGCCGACCTCGTCAACATCAGCGACAGTGCCATGGCGCGTGTCCGCATGGGCGCCATGGCCGTCGCGTTCGCGGTGCAGCGCGAGCTGGACCTGGAGTCGCTCATCCACTTCACCACCCGCGACCGCAACCTGATGGCGCTCGAATCGGAGCTGTTGGGTGCGCACGCGCTGGATATCCGCGACATCCTGGCGCTGACCGGGGACCCGCCCCGGGTCGGCGACTACCCCGGCGGCACGGGCATCTGGGACATCGATTCCATCGGGCTCATCGGCATCCTCGCCCGCCTCAACCGGGGCGAGGACCAGGCCGGCAGGCCCATCGGTGCACCAGCGGGCTTCACCATCGCCTGTGCTTTGGATCCCACCGCCGCGGACGTCGGCGGCGAGATCGATCGCCTGGCCCGGAAGATCGATGCCGGGGCGCACCTGATCATGACCCAGCCGATCTACGCTCGCGCGCAATGGGACCGCTTCATGGATCGAGCCGGGGCGCGTTGGGGCGACCGCTTGCCGCGACCGGTGCTCTTCGGCGTGCTGCCGCTCCACACTGCCCGACACGCCGAGTTCCTCCATCACGAGGTGCCGGGCATCACCATCCCCGACGATGTGCGTGAGGCCATGTCCGCCGCCGGTGACCGTGGCACAGAGGTCGGCCTGGAGCAGTCGTTGGCGTTGCTGAAGGAGATGCGGCCGTTCGTCGATGGCACCTACATCATGCCCAGTTTCGGCCGCTACGAACAGTCGGCGGAGCTGGTGCGCCGCGTGCGTGCCGAGTTGATCGAATCAGGATCGGCTGCCGCTGCGATGTCGATCATCGGCGCCGGCAACCCTGGCGAGGCGCGAGCATGATGCCGGCCATGGCAGGACCGCGAACGAGCGCGTCGATCCGGTCTGGGCGCACGATGGCCCGGGCGCTGGCCCTGCTGGTGCTGCTGGTGCTGTTGCTGGCGCCAGCGGCCGCGGCTCAGAGCCAAGCGCGCTACGTCGAACGTGAGCCGGGAGCCCATATCGTCGACAAGGCCGGAGTCCTCAGCGATGTCGAGCTGGCAACTGCCGAGGACGAACTGCTGGCGTTCTTCGAAGAGTCCGGTATCGACATCGCCGTCTACACACAGGAGAAGAACAAGGTAGGGGCCCGTAAGGGCGCCCAGGAGGAAGCAGCTGCGCTGCTCAAGGAGTGGGACGTCGGTGGTGAGACCGGCCAAGGCGCGGTGATGCTTTGGAACGTCAACAAGGACCGCTCGGTCACACGCAACGGTGTCGCGCTCGGTGCGGCCTATTCGGAGGCCGAGGCGCAGGACATCGACGAGAGCATCAACAGCGCCATCCGCACTCCCACGCAGGAAGGTGACTGGCTGGGGGCGATCAACATCGGTGTCACTGCGCTCCAGGATCGACTCCTCACCAACCCCATCGCGACACCGGCACCGGCGGCCACGCCGCCGCGGACGAACCCCGTTCAACAGCAGCGACCCACGACCACCTCGGGCTCAAGACCAACCGACGCCATCGACCCCGCCGCCGGCCCGCCCTACCCCGACCCCTTCGACAACGACAACGTCAGCGTCTACGACTTCGCCAAGGTCATCAGTCCCGACATCGGCGAGCGTCTTCAGGCCACCATCGATCGCATCGAGGAACGCACCGGCGCGGAGATCGTGGTCTATACACAGGTGAAGCCAGAGGCCAACGATCCCGCGAGCACCGAACGTGATGCCATCGCCCTCATCGACCAATGGGGCATCGGCCGTGCCGGATTCGACGATGGCCTGGTCGTCTTCTTCAACCTCACGGACGACCTTTGCCACGGGCAAGTGCAACTCTATGCCGCGCCGGGTTATCAGGCCGCCTATCTCACCAACGCTGAGCGGCAGGCGATCTTCGAGAACGAGATGCTTCCGGCACTGCGCGAATGCGATTTCGATGCGGCCGTGGTCAGCGCCATGGGTGAGATCGACGCGGCGGCGACCGCCGAACACGCGCGCGACCTCCAGCTGGCACGGCAGGTCGATGCCGTGGCTGGACTGATCCTGGCGCCGCTGCTGCTGGTCGGACTGGTGGGCTGGGCCGGCTGGTCGTGGCTTCGGTACGGCCGAGACCCGATCTATCTGGACGACGCCTCGATCCTGATGCCGGCTCCGCCAGCGGGCATGTCTCCGGCCGCGGCCGCGGTGGTGATGGACGGACGCGCCAAGCGACATGCCCTGACGACGGCGCTGGTCGATCTGGCGGCCCGCGGCGAGATCAATTTCCGGGCTGCCCCTGATGACCCGGCCAAGATGGATATCGATATCACCGTGCCCGACCAGCGCGATGCCCGACTGACGCGCAACCGCCGTCAACCGCTGGGCGCGGCCGAGCAGTACGCGCTCGGAGAGCTGAAGAAGCTGGGCGGCGCCATCCGCACCATCGACGCGGAGGACGTGCCCAGGTTCGCCAAGGCCGTCGGCGGCTTCGACGATCGCATCGAAGACGCCGTGGCGGGAAACGGCTGGTTCAGCGAGTCGCCCGGTGATGCCATCGACCGCTGGTCGCGCCGAGGGGCGCTCGTGCTCATCGCCGGTGTGGCCGGCGTGTTCTTCGGTGTGAACCTGCCCAGCAACGGCCTGCTATTGGTGGGCGTCGCCGCCATCGTGGGCGCCGTGGCGATGTTCGTCATCTCCCGCACCATGCCGCAACGGACCATGGAGGGCGCGCGGATGTACGCGCAACTGGCGGCCTATCGGCGCACGCTGCAGAAGACCCTTGAGCAGTCGCGCACCATGGACCAGGTCGTGAGCAGCAAGGTGCTGCCCTGGGTGGAGACACCCGACCAGGCGCTGGTGTGGTCGTATGCGCTGGGCCTGCACGAGGAGGCAGAGGAGGTCCTGGAGCGATCGATGGAGGATGTGCGCACCGGGGGCGCATCGCCCACGCGCACCTACTTCCCGCTCTGGTACAGCCTGGGAGCACGATCGGGCGCGCGTATCAGCGGCGGCGCGCGCGCACCCACGGCGGGCCTGTTCTCGAGTGGCGTCGTGCCCGACTTCACCGCCATGACCGCCGCGCTCTCGACCATCGGCAGCCCGCCCTCCTCTTCCGGAGGCGGTGGTGGTGGTGGATTCGGTGGCGGCAGCTCCGGTGGTGGTGGCGGTGGCGCCGGAGGCGGCTTCTAGGGCCAGGCCTCGAGGGTTCGCTCAGTACCCGCGTGGCGGGTTCGCTCAGTACCCGCGTGGCGGGTTCGCTCGGTACCCGCGTGGCGGGTTCGCTCGGTTCCCGAGTCGCGGGACAACTCGACCGATCTGGAGCCGATCAGCGTCGCACCTGCACATTCGTCCCGCGTGCCGGGGAATGATGACGCTCCGTCCCGTGCAGCGGGAAAGATCGGTGACTCCGATGGCGCGGCCGTCGCGTTGTCCCGCCACGCGGGAATGGCGTTCGGGGTCGCCGTCGCGTCGGTCAGCGCAGGCGACATGGCCGTCGGTCGCCGGCGCGCATCGGCTGACGCTATCGGCGCCGGTCGCCTAGTCTGTAGCCATGGGTGCGACTGACACGATGGAGATCTTCTTCGACAAGCTGAACAACGGTGACCGACAGGGTGCCGTCGCCATGATGGATGAGGCGGCAGAGATGCGCGTGCATGTCCGTGACGGCTCCCGCACGCTGCGCGGTATCTCCCAGGTGGGCGGTTGGTTCCTGCGCGCGGACGAGGGCCTCCAGATGGTGCCCGGTCAGGTCCGCGAGATGGGCAACACCTACGAGGTCGACCTGATCGTGCTGCGTCCGAATGCACCTTCACAGCACATCGACGCCACGTTCCGGGTCGAGATCGGCAAGATCACCAGCATCAACTTCTCGCCGCGCTAGCCGCGGTCGAGCGACGGACTGGCCGCCGCCTGGCCGCCGCCTCGGTGGGCTACGGCGCCTCGGTGGGCTGAGGCGCCTCGCTCGTGCCAGGACCCTCCGTCGACCCGGGAGCCGGCGTGGACGTGGCGTTGCGCCATCCGCGCGCGCAGGTGTAGCCCTCCGGCGGAATCTGCAGCACCTGCCCCACCGACAGGAGATCGGGGTTCTTGAGACCGTTGTAGCACTGCAGCAGCTTCACATCGACACCCCGCTTGGCCGCGATGCTGCTCAGCGCGTCACCCGGCTTGACGGTGTAGTTCCGGATCGCCGGCTTCCGAGCCGGGCTCGGCTCGGCTGATGGTGCAGCGGTGGACGGGACGCGAGTGGCCGTCGCCCCAAGTGAAGTCGGCGGCGTTGGTGAAGCCGCAGGAGTGCCCTTGCCTCCACCGCCCAGCTGGGTGGCGATCAGGAACACCACGATCGACAGCAGCAGCAAGCCAAGCACCGCCAACAGGATCGGCGGCGTCACGCCGTAGCGTCGCCTGACCAACGCCTCGTGGCCCGGAGGGTCAGCGTAGAACCACTCGCCCGAACCGCGTGAGCGGATGGGCGCATCCGGTCGCTTGCGGCGGCGCATGGGGAGCGCAGCCGGGACCTTGGGCGCTTGGGTCGCCTCCTCGGGCGGGTCCTCGACCTCTTCTTCGGGCTCTTCGACCTCCTCCTCGGTCAGGGCCTCCCATTCCTCGGCTTCCAGCTCGGCGCGCTCGTCCCAGGGCGCCTCTGCCCAGGCAGCGGCAGGAACCCAGTCGAGCTGCTCACTGGTCCGCGCTGCCGCAGCTTCCCCGGGGTCATCCGGGCCGAAGAGGCCACCCTGAGGCGTGGGCGCCGACAGCTCGTCCCCATCGTCAGCCGGGGATGGTCGTGCCGACTCGTCTTCTGGGGCCGCGATGCCGCCGGCCCAGGCACGCTGTGCCGCCTCGGTCACATAGGCCGGCTCAGCCGCGTTGCGGGCCGCCCAGCCCAGGAACACGGGGCAGGCCGCGAACTGTGGCGAGTAGCAGTACTCGGACTGATGGACCAGGTCACGCTGACGCGGGGCTCGCTCGGCATAACAACGATTGCTCTCATCGGGCGTATCAGCCCGACGGTCACGGTCCTCAGCCAGCGCCACGAAGGGGCAGACCGAGGGGCCAGCGCCGGGCGACGGTCTCGGATCGGTCACCGGCCGATGATAGGGCCGACCGCGTCAGGGGGCTTCGAGCCCGCCCGGTCGGTCGGAGCAGACCGGCCCTACGCGGCCGACTCCTCCTGCTCCAACTCCTGCTCCAGCTCGGCCTCGATCTCCGGCTCCGGCTGGGTGCGCACGACCATGCCGGCGCCGACCGTGTCACTGGTGGCCTCGTCGATGAGGATGAAGCCGCCGGTAGCACGCGAGAGCCGATACTCATCGAGCATCAAGGGCGAGCTGGTGCGGATCCGCACGCGCCCGATCTCGTTAAGGCCCAGCTCGGTCGACGCCTGGTCGCGCTGCAGCGAGTTGACGTCCATGCGGTAGCGCATGTCCTCGACCATGGCCTTGGCCGAGCGGGTGGCGTGCTTGATGATGTAGCGGTTGCCGGCCTTGAGCGGCTCGTCGGCCATCCAGCAGACCATGGCCTCGAAGTCGTTGGTGATGTCGGGCTGGTTGTGCGGCCGGCAGATGAGATCGCCGCGCGCGACATCGACGTCGTCCTCCAGCTGCATGATCACCGAGAGCGGCGGAGAGGCCACCTGCAGCTCGCCGTCGAAGGTGCGGATCTCCTTGACCCGCGAGCGCTTGCCCGAGGGCAAGACGATGACCTCGTCACCCTTCTTGAAGGTGCCCGAGGCGATCTGGCCGGCGTAGCCGCGGAAGTCGTGATGCTCGTCGGACTGCGGCCGAACCACCCACTGCACCGGGAAACGCACGTCGATGAGGTTGACGTCGGAGCCGGTGTAGACATGCTCCAGGTGATAGAGCAGCGAGGGACCCTGGTACCAAGGCATGGCCAGGGACCGCTGCACCACGTTGTCGCCGTGGAGCGCGCTGATGGGGATGAACTGGATGTCGTGGACGTCCAGCTTGGCGGCCCAGTCAGAGAACTCGGCGGTGATGCGCTCGTAGACCTCTTCGTCGTAGCCAACGAGGTCCATCTTGTTGACCGCCACCACGATGTGGGGGATGCCCAGCAGCGCCGCGATGAAAGCGTGGCGGTGGGACTGCTCGAGCACGCCCAGCCGCGCGTCGATGAGCACGATGGCAAGGTCGGCCGTGGAGGCGCCGGTGACCATGTTGCGGGTGTACTGCACGTGGCCAGGGGTGTCGGCGATGATGAACTTGCGCCGCGGAGTGGCGAAGTAGCGGTAGGCCACGTCGATGGTGATGCCCTGCTCGCGCTCGGCGCGGAGGCCGTCGGTCAGGAGCGCCAGGTCGACCTGGTGGTTGCCGCGGGCCGCGCTGGTACGCTCGATGGCCTGCAATTGGTCCTCGAAGATGCCCTTGGAGTCGTAGAGCAGTCGGCCGATGAGCGTGGACTTGCCGTCGTCGACCGAGCCGGCGGTGGAGAAACGAAGCAGATCCATGCTAGAAGTAGCCTTCCTTCTTGCGGTCTTCCATGGCCGTCTCACTGAAGGAGTCGTCGGCACGGGTGGCGCCGCGTTCGGTGATGCGGGCGGCGGCGGTCTCAGCGATGATCGATTCGAGGTCGGCAGCGTCCGATTTGACCGCACCGGTGCAGGTCATGTCGCCGACGGTGCGATAGCGCACGACCATGCGTTCGACCGATTCGTCAGGGCCCGGTTGCAGGTAGGGCCCGGTCGAGAGCCACATGCCGTCGCGTCGGAAGACCTCACGCTCATGGGCGTAGTAGATCGAGGGCACCTCGACGCTCTCGCGTTCGATGTACTGCCAGACGTCCATCTCGGTCCAGTTGGAGATGGGGAACACACGCATGTGCTGACCCTGCCGGATACGGCCGTTGTAGAGCGCCCACAGCTCCGGCCGCTGTGCCCGCGGATCCCATTGGCCGAACTCGTCACGCAGCGAGAAGACACGCTCCTTGGCGCGCGCCTTCTCCTCATCGCGCCGGGCGCCGCCGAAGACAGCGTCGAACTTGTGCTCGGTGATGGCATCGAGCAGCGTGGTGGTCTGCAGGCGGTTTCGAGACGGGTTGCCCACCTCTTCGCGCACGCGGCCCTTGTCGATCGATTCCTGGACCGAGGCCACGATGAGGCGCTCGCCCAGCTCCGCCACGCGACGGTCACGAAACTCCAGGACCTCAGAGAAGTTGTGCCCGGTGTCGATGTGCATGACCGGGAAGGGGAACTTGGCGGGGCGGAAGGCCTTCTCGGCGAGACGCAGGAGGACGATGGAGTCCTTGCCGCCGGAGAAGAGCAGGACGGGTCGCTGGAACTCGGCCGCGACCTCGCGCATGATGAAGATGGCCTCTGACTCGAGCGCGTCGAGGTGAGTGGCTCGCTGCCGCAGGGCACGCTCGCCCGCTGGTCTGGTTTCGATCATCTTGGGGGGCTGACCTCAGCTTCGGATCCGACGACGGTCGCGTATCGCTATGCTACCCTTTCCCGACCGAAATGATAGACATTATCGGGATACTCAGGTAACCCGGAGTATACCCACGAAACCGCGCCTTCCGCAGAGGCCCCCTATGAGCGAGGTAGATGGACACTGACGAGCCACTGATCTCGTCAACTGAGCGCGAGGCGAGCACCGGGGGCCGCAAGAAGGAGGCTCGCCCTCGCCGCTCCGGCAAGCAGTCGCGCCGGCGCATCGCCGGCATGACGGTTCGGCGCTTCCTGGCCAATGTCGTGCTGCCGGTCCTGGGCATCATCGTCATCGCGACGACTCTGGTCCTGGCGCCATCAGAGGATCGCTCCCTCATCTTCTTAGCGAGTCTTGTGGCCATGGCGTCCGGCCTTGCAGCCACGTCCATCGGCGTGTACGGCGGGGTGCTCGTGCCGGGGCTTCTGCTGCTGGGTGTCGACCCGCGCTTCGCCGCCGCGGCATCACTGTTTCTTCAGGTCCTCGTCATCCCGCTCGGCGTCGGCGCGCACCATCGGCTAGGGAACGTCACGCGCAGCATCGCGCTGCCGCTCATCCTGGGTGGCATGGCCGGAGCCTTCGTCGGGCCGTTCTTTGCCACTGCACTGCCGGCGGAGGTCATCGCACGCCTGGTGTCGGCCATGATCGTGTTCGTTGGCATCACCGTGCTAGCCACGCTCAAGTGGCACGGTCTGGGCCTGGTGCGAGCGAGCGACGATGTACCGACGGCCCGAATCGCCGGCGTCGGAGGCGTGGCGGGATTCAGCTCCGGGATCTCCGGCGCAGGCTGGGGGCCGATCGGAGTCAAGCTTCTCATCCTCCTGCGCATCGAACCCAAGTCGGCCATCGGTTCGTCACTACTGGGCAGGGTCTTCATGGCCATGGCGGCCGTGGTCGGCTACGTCATCGCTGCGACTGCTCTTGAAGGGGTCGAGCCTGACCTGTTCCTGTTGGTGGTGCTGTTCTTCGGTTCGGTCATCACGCTCATCCCGGGTGCGTTCATGGTGTCGCGCTTGGGTCGCGAGACAGCCACCGTCATCATCACGCTCCTCTCGATCAGCCTTGCGCTCCCGACCCTTATCTGGGGCACTCACTGAGAGTGGGCGGGGGTTGCTTGAGAGGGCAGGTTTCCCGTTGAGCGAGACAACGTGACCAGTTGCCCGCGATTCGTCGGCCATCGCCTCCCCGCGCGTCCGCCGTTCCCGTTGAGCGGGACCGATCGGCACCGTTGCCCGCCACGCGGGAATGGCCTGCTCTATGGTCATCCCGCCGACCGACTATGGCGTCAGACAGGTCACGTTGGCCCGTTCGATGGGAATGCCGATCGGCCTCAGGCGCAGCGGCCGCTGGGGAGCTCTACAGGGCCGCTGACGATCTATGCAGGGCCGTCGGTCGCGGCAGTCTCCAGCTCCGCCGCGGGTAGCGGCGGCTCGGGGGCATTCGGCCAAAGCGCATCAAACCGGGTGGGCCGATATTTGACCGATCTGACCTATTTGACCTATCGTAAGTCCCATGACCGACGCGATCCACTCCACCGACTTCTCGCCAGCCAAGGCTCGCCTGTCCGATCTGATGACGGACGTCTACCATCGACGGCGCCCGCAGTTCGTCTCTCGTCACCGTGGCAAGGAGCAGATGCTGCTGGTGCGTCCCGATGACCTCGCGACCATGCTCGGCGGCGAGCGCCTCGACGTCCGTGTGGTCTACGACGAGGGAGAGGTCACCCTGCGGATCCCTGAGATGGGAGTCCTCGGGTTCGGCGATACGCTCGACGAAGCGGTCGATGACCTGCTGGTGGAGTTGCGGGCGTATGCGCGCCGCTACTTCGACGAGCCGGCCCGGTATCTCGATACACCACGCGGTGCGCACGCTGCAGCTCTCCTGCGGTTCGCGATCTCGTCAGAGGACGAGCAGCGCCGCATGCTTGACGAGCCCGCCGGAGATGCGTCATTCGACCGGTGAAGACACCGTCATACGACGAGATCCGAGAGTTCCTGCAGATCGACGGTTGGACGCGCCGCCGCAAGACCGGCCACGAGTCCCTCGAGCGGGTCCTTCCCGACGGAGACGTCCTTGAGACGCGAGCATCATGGTCGGGCACGAAGACCATGTCCCCGGGGCGGTTCAAGG
>JBBSAV010000006.1:0-48769 GCA_038251965.1 Candidatus Limnocylindrales bacterium | reverse complement strand
GGGCTCGCTCGCCCGGCACTGGTCGTGTTCGTGTCTGCCATGACTCCATGTTCCTCCAACTGCTGGAGTCTCCATCGAAGTCAGGGCGGTTCACAATCACGGCCGGCGCACGCGGTGCGGCTGGCGCCTCCGGTACGACGGTGAGTGAGTAGAGCACTGTGGGAGCACAGAGGCTTGGGTGCCGCCGGGACGCGACTACACCAGGGGGTACGTTCGCACGCGATTCTGCGGGCGCGGGCTCGCACGCGACGCTCGCGGGCCCGGGCTCGGGCGCGACGCTGCGGGCGCGATTCTGCGGGCGAGGGTCGGTGGCGGTCAGCGAGGGTTGGTTGTGGCGCCTTCGCTGGCTGAGCTGACCAGGGCCGCGTACTTCGCCATGACGCCCCGCGTGTAGCGCGGTTCCGGCGCCACCCAGCGTGAGAGACGAGACTCCATCTCGGCGGCATCGACCTCCAGGTCGAGGGCACGGCGATCGACGTCGATGATGACGGTGTCGCCTTCCTCGACCAGGGCGATGGGTCCACCCAGCGCCGCCTCGGGCGCGACGTGGCCGATCATGAGGCCGCGCGTCCCCCCGCTGAAGCGGCCGTCGGTGAGCAGCGCCACCTCGGCACCGAGGCCTTCACCCACGATGGCCGCGGTGACCGACAGCATCTCCTGCATGCCCGGTCCGCCGACGGGCCCCTCGTACCGCAGCACGACGACGTCGCCGGCCTTGATCTCACCGGCCTTGACGGCGGCGAAACAGGCGTTCTCGGAGTCGTACACGCGGGCGGGGCCACTGAAGTGGCGTCGCTCGTGGCCGGCCAGCTTGATGACGCAACCGTCGGGCGCCAACGTGCCATGCAGGATGGCCAGGCCGCCGGTGGCTTTGATGGGGTCGTCGATGGAGCGGAAGACGTCCTGCCCGGGAGTCTCCTGGACGGACGCGCCGATCTCCGCGATCGTCTGCCCGGTGACCGTGGACGCCTCGCCGTGCATCAGCTCGCGCTTGAGCAACTCCCGGATGACGATGCCGATGCCTCCAGCGTCGTAGATATCTGCCGCCGAATAGCGCCCACCGGGTCGCAGGTCGCCGATGGTCGGCGTGCGCGCCGCGATGTCGTGGAAGTCGTCGATGCTGAAATCGATGTCGAACTCGCGCGCGATGGCCAGCATGTGCAGCACCGCGTTGGTGGAGCCACCGGTCGCCGCGACGCCGGCCACCGCGTTGTCGATGGACTCGCGCGTCACATAGCTACGCGGCCGCAGATCGCGGCGCACCAGGTCCATCACCAGCTCGCCGCACTGCCGCGCCGCGTCGTCCTTTGCCGGATCCTCCGCGGGGATGCCGTTGAGCCCGGCCGGGGAGAGCCCCATGAACTCAAGGCACATGCTCATCGTGTTGGCGGTGAACTGGCCACCACAGGCCCCGGCACCGGGGCAGGCAGCGGATTCGATATCGTACAGTTCCTGGGCGCTGATCTTGCCGGCGTTGTAGGCACCGATGGCCTCGAAGACACTGACGACATCCTGGGCCTCACCCTTGTAGGTGCCCGGATAGATGGTGCCGTTGTAGAGGACGATGCTGGGGATGTCGAGGCGCGCCATGGCCATGACTGCACCGGGATTGGTCTTGTCGCAGCCCGACAGGATGACGAGGCCATCGAAGAGATGGCCTCGCGAGACCAACTCGATGGAGTCGGCCACGACCTCGCGGCTGACCAGCGATGCTTTCATGCCCTCGGTCCCCATGGCCACGCCGTCGGAGACGGCGATGGTGTTGAACTCCATGGGGGTACCACCGGCCGCACGCACACCCTCCTTCACGAACTCCGCCAGCCGACGCTGATTGAGGTTGCAGGGCATCGTCTCGATCCAGGTGGTGGCGACACCGATGATGGGCTTGGCCAGGTCATCATCGGTAAAGCCCATGCCCTTGAGCATGGCACGAGCAGCGGCGCGATCGGGACCGTCGGTCAGTGCGGCGGAATGGCGCTTGGCAGCATCGCTTGCCTGGTCGTAGGGCAGGGACATGGTGTCGGTCTCCGGGCGGTACCGCGATCAGGCGGCGTCGATGGGGCTAGTGCCGATGGGGCTAGTGCCGATGGGGCGGGTGTCGATGGGGCGGGTGTCGATACGGGCGGGGTTGGCGGCCTCCCAGGCGTCGATGGCCGTGCCGCGATCGAGCAGCCAGCCGATCTCATCCTTGCCTTCGAGCAGCATCTTGCGGGCAAAGGGGTCGACCTCGAAGGGCACGTCCTGGTCACCGGGTAGGTGCACGACCTGTGCTTCGAGGTCCACGCTGTACTCGGCGTCAGGCTGGTCAGCGGCGTACGCGAAGAGCGCGCGGTGTGTGTCCTCGTCGACGACGATGGGCAGGAGGCCGTTCTTCAGCGAGTTGTTGCGGAAGATGTCGGCGAAGCCGGTCGAAAGGATGGCCCGGATGCCCCAGGAGGTGAGAGCCCAGGGGGCGTGCTCCCGCGATGAGCCGGCGCCGAAGTTGTCACCGGCCAGCAGGATCTGGCGACCTTGCATCTGCGGCTGATTGATGATGAAGTCGGGCCTGGGCTCGCCGGCGTCGTCGTAGCGCCAGTCGAAGAAGAGAGCATCGGCGAGGCCGGATTTCTCGGTGGTCTTGAGGAAGCGCGCCGGGATGATCTGGTCGGTATCGATGTTCTCGGCGGGCAGCGGGATGAGGGCACTGGTGAAGGTGCTGAATGGTTCGGCCATGGCTACTTCCCTCCCACCGCGACCGGTTCGCGGTCGACGAGTGTGCGCGGGTCGGTGATGATGCCGGTCAGTGCGGTGGCGGCGGCCGTCAGCGGCGAAGCCAGGAAGGTGCGGGCGCCTTTGCCCTGCCGTCCTTCGAAGTTGCGGTTGCTGGTGCTGATGATGTACTCGCCCGGTTCTCCCTGGTCGCCGTTCATGGCGATGCACATGGAGCAGCCGGCTTCACGCCAGTCGGCACCGGCGGCGCGGAAGATGTCGGCGATGCCCTCCTGTTCCGCCTGGGCCTTCACCGGCTGCGATCCGGGCACGACCATGACGCGGATGCCGCTGGCGAAGGTGCGGCCCTTGATCAGCGCCGCGGCCTGGCGCAGGTCACTGATGCGGCTATTGGTGCAGGAGCCGATGAAGACGGTATCGACCTTGTGACCCAGCAGCGGCTCACCCGGCCGCAGGCCCATGTAGGCGAGCGCCTTCTCAAGCGTGCGGCGTTCCGATTCGCCGCCGGCATCATCGGGGCTGGGAACGCGCTCGGTGATGCCCATGCCCATGCCCGGGTTGGTACCGTACGTGATCATCGGCTCCAACTTGTCGGCATCGATGGTGATCGACTTGGAGTAGCTGGCACCGGGGTCACCGGGGAGGCGACGCCAGTGCTCGACGGCCTGGTCGAAGGCCTCCCCTCGCGACGCATGCGGTCGACCAGCGACATATTCGAAGGTGGTGTCGTCGGGTGCCATGAGTCCGGCTCGCGCGCCGCCTTCGATGGACATGTTGCAGATGGTCATGCGCTGCTCCATCGTCAGCGCCTCGATACCCTCGCCATTGAACTCGAAGACGTGCCCGGTGCCTCCACCGACGCCGATCCGCGAGATGAGGTTGAGGATGATGTCCTTGGATGTCACGCCCTGGGCCAGCCTGCCATCGACTCGGACCTGGTACGTCTTCAAGGGCCGCTGCAGCAGCGTCTGGGTCGCCAGCACCATCTCCACCTCGCTGGTGCCGATGCCGAAGGCCAGTGCTCCGAAGGCGCCGTGTGTGGCGGTGTGTGAATCGCCGCAGACGATGGTCATGCCCGGTTGGGTCAGGCCCAGCTCGGGGCCGATGACGTGGACGATGCCCTGGCGGTCCGAGCCGAGCGCATAGAGCGGGATGCCGAACTGCTCGCAGTTGGACTGCAGCTTGGCCAGCTGGTAAGCGCCTTGCTGGTCCAGGATCGGCAGCGAGCGATCGTGGGTCGGCGTGGAGTGGTCGGCCGTGGCGATGGTGCGCTCGGGGTGACGCACGCCGAGGCCGCGGTGTCGCAGGCCCTCGAAGGCCTGTGGACTGGTGACCTCATGGATCAGATGGAGATCGATGCCGATGACGGTGGGAGCGCCAGGCTCCTCATGGACGACATGGTCGTCCCAGATCTTCTGGACCAGAGTGCGCGGGGCACGGGCATGTTCGGACATGTTCGGAGCGTAGCAGAGGCGCGAGTTGCGTCGGTCGGCTGATGTGAGAACCTTGCCGTGAGGGCCTTGCCGTGAGGGGTTCTTCGGTTTGGTGCGAAGGCTCCGATTCAGCGGTAGAGCTCGGGTCGTGGGCCGACCGAGACGGCTTCGCGATGGCCGGTCTGGAGGGCGCGCACGAGGGCCTCGGCGACCACGGTGGCGGCGTAGCCATCCCACGCACTGGGGGAAGGCTCGGGGCCACCGAAGTCGTCCACCCAATGGCTGATCTCGGCATCGTAGGCCGGCCTGAAGCGTGTCAGCCAATCCGGCGGCAGCCCCTGCTCGGCAGCGGTGTCGGTGGTCACGAGTGCATGTGGCCCTGAGCCCATGGAGACGTAGCCCTTGTCACCGAGGACCTCGCAGCGGACGTCGTAGCCATAACCGGCGTTGGCGAAGACCTCGACGTCGACACGAGCGCCGTTCCTGGCCTCCAGTCGCACCAGCACCGGGTCAGCCAGCTGGTGGCTGACACTGGGCCGGTGTCGCGGCTTCTCCAGAGCCACGCTGACGATCTCCTCGCCCAGCAGCCAGCGCGCCACGTCGATCTCGTGGACCACCGTGTCGGTGAGCGTCTGGCGAGTGTGATGGGTCGCTGGCACCGATGGATTGCGATGGATGCAATGGATGACCAGCGGAGTGCCGATGGTGCCGGCGTCCACGGTGTCCTTCAGGCGGCGGTACTCGGGATCGAAACGGCGCATGAAACCGACGGTGGTGTAGCGGCCGCCGGCGGCGATCTCGGCGTCGAGGACGCGTTCGCAGCTGGAGACGGTGATACCAAGAGGCTTTTCGGTGAGTACCGGCTTGCGGGCCTCGATGCAGGCGAGCACCAGGGGAACGTGAGTCCCGGTGATCGAAGCGATGATGACTTGTCCACCGCGGGGTCCTCGATGAGCGACTGATCGCTCTCGGCCACTTTGGCACCGCACTCGTCGGCGACAGCCCGCGCCGCGTCGTCGTCCAGGTCATGCACCGTCACCAGGCGGGCCTTGTCGCCCAGCGATGCGATGCGGCGGGCATGATCTGCCCCCTGTTTGCCGGTGCCGATGATGCCGATGCCGACCACGTCGTCACCTCCTGATGCTTGGGGAGTGGGAGGGTGCTGGTGTCACTGACATTGTGCCCGTTTGCCGCCCGATCGGCGCCCGCCGCTGGCCGGCATCGCCTCAGCGGTTCGTTGCCCTTCAGGCGGTCTGTGCCCTCATCGGCCGACCCCCTCCGCGGCGGGGTACAGCTCACCGGCCGGGTGGCGCCTCACCGGCCGGGTGGCGGCTCACCGGCCGACGTCGATGCCGCGTGGTGGCTCTCGCCGCACGCGCGCTCGCCCATGAACGACGTCACACCAGATGATGGCCGGACCGGGCCATGCGGCTGTACCTGACAGCGCGGTGTAGGCATCTGCGGCCCGTGCCGGGAAAGCTGCTCCGATCGTCTGTGCGAACTCCGTGACCACGGCGCGTGTCTGCTTGGTCGACTGCAGCAGCAGGAGCCGAGATGCCGGATGGCTCCGTGTGTGCGCGAGGGCATCGGCCTTCGCTCCCGACCAGCGAAGCTGTTGCTCGAGTCGCCGCAACTGTGACTGTGCTTCACAGGCGACGAGCGGCTCCTTCGCCGCCGCCGGCGCCTCACTGTCCAGCACAAGGTCGATCGCACCGCGCACGGGCCGGTACACCGCGACTTCGGGAGAGGGGCGCCAACGCGCATGCAAGATGCCGATGAGGGCCTCGATCATGGCTGCCTGGATATGGTCGCGAACCAGCGGGCCGGTGTTCGGGAAGAAGCGCACAGAGAGGTCCAGCCCGAGCGCCGCACCCACGCGCGCCAACACTTCAGTGGTCGGATCATGCGTCCCACCCTCGAGTCCATGGAGCGTGGCATGGCTGATGCCCGCCTCGCGCGCGAGAGAGCGGAGGCTGAGACCTGCGTCCTGACGGGCCCGACGGACGTCTTGGGCGACGTGCCCCCGGATGTCTCGAGCGCGGTCCGCCGCGCTGCGTTCGATCTTGGTCCTCGCGGGTCGAAGTGCCGGCATCGCGTCACTATGTCGACGGTGGCTTCACTGAGGCTTCACCGGATCGCCCTGGTCGACTTCTCAACCGAATCACACGCCTTCGGCTGAGCGGTACCACTCAAGCGACGGCCTCATGACCGGAGTGAGGCTCTCCGGTCCGGAGGGTCGACTTCTCGACCGAGTAGGGCGACTCAGGCAGGGAATCGCCGCATGCTGACAGGGAAAGGTCCCGCCCGGGCGTCGGCGGTGGGGCCCGTAGTGCGAATCGGCTCGATTCGGTCGAGAAGTCGACCACGCCGCGGGCGCTATTGGCTGCGAGCCCCTGCCGACCATCCGACGATAGGGTCCGTCCACTGCAAACGGACGGCGGGCGTTGCGAGGATCTGGAGCCGATCTGGAGCTGACCTGGAGCTGACCGGGGGTCGATCAGGGCGGAGGCCGAGCGCCGCCCACACCTCGACTATCCACACAACCATCAGGGAAGCGCCGACAGGACCAACGGCTGTGCTGGACACGTGGCTACCGAAGCGTGTACAGTCGGGGCACATCTCTCCAGAGAAGGAGCGTTTTTCGCAGATGGGCCAGACCGAACGGCAGCGCAAACTTGTCGCGATCGCGATTCGCGGTGACGGCACGCGTGTGCATGTGCGCCTGTCCCAGCCTGTAGAGGTATCCCTTCTTGGCAAGCTTGAGGTCATCGCCCTCGAGCTTATCGGCCTGATTACCGGCTCCCGGTGGGAGCCTGGGAGTAGGCGGAGATAGCGCCGCGAGGCGCGACGGACGTCGAACCACCCAGGACCCTCGCCGGGAACGGCGAGGGTCTTTGTTGTGTCGGAGACCTTGAGAGTGATCACGTAGGGAAGGGCAGCACCCATGACCAGCACGAAGACGAAGGCTGCGGCGGCACCGCAGAGCAAGCAGGGCGGGGCCACCACCAATGCCTCGGCCGCAACCGGGCTCATGGCCGCCAACGGGCCTACCGCCAACGGGGCCAAGTCCGCCACCACTGCCAAGGCCGCCAACGGGACCGCCTCGGCCGCCGAGCCCCGGACCCGCGGGCGGCACCTGCCCAATCCGGGGTCAGCTGCGACCGCGGCTGTGGAGAAGGCGCGCGCCGATATGTTGCACCAGGCACGCATCGAGCATCGCACCCGCATCGGCGCCGACGCCCTCTGCGAGGCACTCATCCACCAGGGCGTGGTCGTCATCTTCGGCTACCCCGGCGGGGTGATCCTGCCGCTCTACGACGTCTGGGTCGACTACCCCGAGCTGCGCACTGTGCTGGTCCGCCATGAGCAGGGAGCCGCGCATGCTGCCGACGGCTACGCCCGTGCCAGTGGTCGCGTCGGCGTCTGCCTGGGGACGTCCGGTCCCGGTGCCACCAACCTCGTGACCGGCATCGCCACTGCACAGCTCGACTCGGTGCCGATGGTGGCGCTGACCGGTAACGTGCCCGGCGCGTTGCTGGGCAAGGACGCCTTCCAGGAGATCGACATCAGCGGCATCACACTGCCGATGACCAAGCACAACTACCTGGTCCGAAACGCCGATGACATCCCGCGCGTCATCGCCGAGGCCTTCCACATCGCCCGCAGCGGCCGGCCGGGACCCGTCCACGTCGACTTCACCAAGGATGCCCTCACCACCGAGACGCAGGTGCAGAATCCCAGCACGCTCGACCTGCCCGGCTTCAGGCCCCGCTACGACGGGCATCCACGGCAGGTGAAGCTGGCCGCCAAGGCCATCTCCGAAGCCGAGCGGCCGGTGATCCTGGCCGGCCATGGCGTCCTCATCGCCGATGCCACCGACGATCTCAAGGCCTTCGCTCACAAGGCCCAGATCCCCGTCACGCATACGCTGCTGGGCGTGGGTGCCATGGACGAGAGTGACCCGCTCTCCTACGGCTACATGGGCATGCACGGCTGGAAACACGTCAACAAGGCCATCCAGTCGTCCGACTTGCTCATCGCGTTGGGTATGCGCTTCGATGATCGTGTCACCGGAGCCGTTAGCACCTACGCGCCCCACGCTCGCATCATCCACGTCGACATCGACCCCTCGGAGATCGGCAAGAACGTGGCCGTGGATATCCCCATCGTGGGTGATGTCGGCAGTGTCCTGCGTGCCTTCATCAAGGCCGTGCCGGAGGTCGATCCGGTCACGCGCCAGGCCTACTTCGATGAGCTCGCCGAGTGGCGCACGGGCTCGGAGGCGCAGTCCTGGCATGGCTCGGGTCGATGGAAGGACGGCGTCCTCACGGCTGACTACGTCATCTCCCGTTTGGGTGAGCTGACCGATCACGACGCCACGTTGGTGTCGGACGTCGGTCAGCACCAGATGTGGCTGGCCCGCTACGCCGGCTTCAGGCGCCCCAACAGCCACCTCTCGTCGGGCGGTCTTGGGACCATGGGCTTCGGGCTGCCGGCAGCCATGGGCGCGGCCCTGGGGCGTCCCGACAAGGAGACCTGGGCGGTCGTCGGCGACGGAGGGTTGCAGATGACCAGCCAGGAGATGCTCACCGTTGCGGTCGACCACATCCCGGTGAAGATCGCGCTCATGGACAACAAGAAGCTGGGCATGATCCGCCAGTGGCAGGAGATCGTCTATGGCGGCAACTACCACTCCAGTGACCTGCCGGCGCCCAAGTGGGACACGCTGGCGGAGGCATACGGACTGCCGACCTTCAAGGCCACCCGGCCCGAGGAGGTCGACGATGCCATCCGGGGTGCCCGGGCGCATGACGGCCCCGCGCTGGTGTGGTTCGAGATCGAACAGACGCAGAACGTGCTGCCGATGATGCCTGCCGGCAAGGGGCTCTCCGACCTCATCGAGGACTGGGGCGCATCCGGCGACACGACATCGGCCCTCGACACGACATCGGCCAACGAGAAGGAAAACTAGCATGGCCATGAACGATCCCATCGCCGCGCCCGAAAGGAACGCTGCCAAGCAGCGCTACGTCCCCGGCTCCGGCCAAACGCATCGGCATGTCCTGGTGGTCCTGGTCAACAACCAGCCCGGTGTCCTCAACCGCGTCGCCAGCATGGTCCGCAGTCGCAACTTCAACATCGAGTCGCTGGCCGTGGGTCACACCGAACGCCCCGACATCAGCCGCATGACCATCACCCTCAAGGGCGACGATTTCGCGGTCGAGCAGATGAGCAAGCAGCTCTATCGCCTGATCGACGTGCTCAAGGTGCAGGACTTGCCCGAGTCCGGCGTCGTGGAGCATGAGTTGGCGCTGGTCAAGGTCCGCGCCACGGAGTCCAAACGTGGCGAGATCCTGCGCATCATCGAACTCTACAAGGGCCGAATCCTCGATGTCGGCCCGGAGACGGTGGTCGTGGAGCACAGTGGCACCGAGCAGGAGATCGATTCGCTGGTGGCCCTGCTCGCCGGCTTCGGCATCAGGGAGATGGTCCGCACCGGCACCATCGCGCTCGGCCGTGGCTCCGCTGCCATCGACATCGAAGCCATCCTTCGCGCCGGTCCCGAGCCGGCCATCATCCCGACCAGGGCGACCGATCCAGCCACGACGACCAATCCAGCCACGACGACCAAGTCAGCCAGCGCAGCCAAGACGCCCAAGATGGCCAAGGCCAAGTAGGAGGAAGCCCCAGACATGCCCGCACGGATGTACTACGACAACGATGCCGACGCCTCGGCGCTCGACGGCCAGACCGTCGCCATCATCGGCTACGGCAGCCAGGGCCATGCGCACGCGCTGAACCTCCACGAGAGTGGTGTCAACGTCGTCGTGGGTCTTGCGCCGGCATCCAAGAGCCGAGCCATCGCCGAGGACGCCGGCCTCTCGGTCATGGACGTAGCGGACGCCGTCAAGGTTGCCGACGTCATCATGATCGCCGTCCCCGATACCATCCAGAAGTCGCTCTACGACGCCGAGATCGCGCCGCACCTGCGCGCGGGTCAACTGCTGATGTTCGCCCACGGATTCAACATCCGTTTCGGCCGCATCGTGCCGCCCGCCAATGTCGATGTGGGCATGGTCGCCCCCAAGGGTCCGGGTCACCTGCTGCGTTCGGTCTACGTGGCCGGCGGTGGCGTACCCGCGCTCTTCGCGGTCGAGCAAGACCCATCGGGCACGGCGAGAGCGCGCGTCATGGCCTATGCCCGTGGCCTCGGCAGCACGCGCGCCGGCATCCTTGAGACGACCTTCGCCGAGGAGACCGAGACCGACCTCTTCGGTGAGCAGGCGCTCCTTTGCGGCGGCGTCTCAGCCATGGTCAAGGCCGCCTTCGAGACGCTGGTCGAAGCCGGCTACCAGCCCGAGCTGGCCTACTTCGAGACGATGCACGAACTCAAGCTCATCGTGGACCTGATGTACCGCGGTGGCCTCAACTACATGCGCTTCAGCGTCAGCGAGACCGCGGAGTACGGCGACTATGTCTCGGGGCCGCGCGTGACCGAGGGTGCCAAGCAGGCCATGAAGGACGTCCTGGGCGACATCCAATCGGGGCGCTTCGCCGAGCGCTGGATCAACGAGTACGACGCCGGTGGTGCCGAGTTCGAGCGTATGCGCCAGACCGACCACGACCACCAGATCGAGCAGGTCGGTGCGCAGCTGCGCTCGCAGATGGCCTGGCTCGACCCCGTCGAGGTCAGTGCCGGACAGGCCCAGGCCAGCACCAGTGGAGCAGCCGCGCCCAAGGGCGCCAAGGGGGAAGCCTGATGACAGCGGACGTACCGGTACGTATCTTCGATACCACCCTGCGCGATGGCGAGCAGGCGCCCGGCGCCGGTCTCACCGTGGCTGAGAAGATCGAGGTCGCACGACAGCTGGCACGGCTGAACGTCGACGTCATCGAGGCCGGCTTCCCGGCCGCTTCACCCGGTGACTTCGAGGCCGTCCAGCGCATCGCACAGGAGACCAAGGGCATCGCCGTGGCCGGCCTGGCGCGTTGCAAGGACGGCGATCCGCAGCGTGGCGTGGAGGCGCTCATGCCGGCGGAGAAGCCGCACCTGCACCTCTTCATCGCCACCAGCGACATCCACCTCGTGCACAAGCTCAAGATGTCACGCGAGGAGGCGTTGGCGGCTGCGGTCAAGTGGGTCAGCTACGCGCGCAAACGGCTGGGAGCCGACGCCGAGATCGAGTTCAGCGCCGAGGACGCCAGCCGCACCGAGCACGATTTCCTGCTCAAGGTCTATGAGGCCGTGGTCGATGCCGGCGCCACCACCGTCAACATCCCCGACACGGTGGGCTACGCCATCCCCGCCGAGTTCGGCGAGCTGACTCGCGAGGTCGTGGAACGCGTCGGCAGCGGCGCCGTCATCAGCGTCCATTGCCACAACGACCTGGGCCTCGCCACCGCCAACACGCTGGCGGCCGTGCAGGCCGGCGCGCGCCAGGTAGAGGTCACCATCAACGGCCTCGGTGAGCGCGCCGGCAACGCCTCGCTCGAAGAGGTGGTGATGGCGCTGCGCACGCGGCCGACCGAGTTCCGGGTCGCCGGCCACCGCGTCAACACCGAGCAGATCAGCAACGCCAGCCGCCTCGTCAGCTACCTGACCGGCTTCGCGGTGCAGCCCAACAAGGCCATCGTGGGCCGCAATGCGTTCGCACATGAATCGGGGATCCACCAGGACGGCGTGCTCAAGAACCCGCTGACCTACGAGATCATGACCCCGCAGTCGGTCGGCCTCGCGGGATCCCGCCTTTCTGTGGGCAAGCTCTCCGGCCGTCGTGGCCTGCAAGGCAAGCTCGCCGAGCTGGGCGTCGCCATGGAGGGTGAGGCGCTCGACAAGGTCTACCAGGCCGCCATCGCCCTGGCCGACACCAAGAAGGAGGTCACTGACGCCGACCTGACCGCTCTCGTCGAGGCTCAGCTCTCCGGCGCCGGCTCGTTGGAGGCCGCGGCACCCGGATCACCGGTGCAGCTGGTCGACTGGTCCAGCAGCAGTGGCAAGGGTGGCGCCGCCAAGGGTGCCGTCTCCCTTCTTCTCAACGGCCAGGCCGTCGAGGCCATGGCCGATGGTAATGGACCGGTGAACGCGCTCTTCGTGGCCGTGGACAAGGCCGTCGAACCCATCATCGGCTGGTATCCGCGACTCGCCGAGTACGAGATCCGCGCCGTGTCCGGTGGTGAAGACGCACAGGGCCAGGTGATGGTCCGCGCGCGTCGTTCCATCGACCCTGAAGACACCGCCGAGACCGTCAACGGCCACGGCCTATCGACCAACATCATCGAAGCCTCCCTGGAGGCCTACCTCGCCGCGCTGGAGAAGCTGCTCGGGCATGAGGCAGCATCCGATACCGACGCCCGGAAGGAGACACTCGTTTGAGCCCCCAAGGCCAACCCGTATACAGGGTCGCCAAGATCCCCGGTGACGGCATCGGACCGGAGATCGTCGACGCCTCGTTGACGGTCCTCGACGCGGTGCAGGAGCGCTTCGGCTTCGCCATCGAGTGGACCGAGGTCCTCGCCGGTGGCATCGCCATCGATGCCTACGGCTCGGCCATCCGCGACGAGGACCTGGACATCCTGCTGGCCTCGCATGCGGTGCTGCTGGGCGCGGTCGGTGGTCCCAAGTGGGACGATCCGGCAGCAAAGGTGCGGCCCGAACAGGGCCTGCTCAAGATGCGCAAGGTCATGGGCCTCTATGCCAACCTGCGCCCGGTTGCGGTAGAGCCGTCGTTGAAGGAGGCCTCGCCACTGCGCGCCGACCTCGTCGAAGGCGTGGACATGATGATCGTCCGCGAACTCACCGGCGGCATCTATTTCGGCAAGCGCGAAGAGGCGTTCGACGGCCCCAACGGACGCGAGGCCTACGACACCATGTCCTACACCGAGCCCGAGATCCGCCGCATCGTGGCGTTGGCCTTCGAGCTGGCACGCGGCCGGCGCAAGAAGCTGACCAGCGTGGACAAGGCCAACGTGCTGGCCAACAGCCGCCTCTGGCGTGCCGTGGTCGAAGAGATGGCGCCCGACTATCCCGATATCGAGCTGGAGCACCGTCTCGTCGATTCCACCGCCATGTCGCTGATCACCAAGCCGGCCTCCTTCGATGTCATCGTCACCGGCAACATGTTCGGAGACATCCTCTCGGACGAGGCCTCGGTGCTGGCGGGTTCGCTGGGCATGCTGCCCTCGGCCTCGCTGGGCGAGCGGAAGACCGTGCACGGCACCACCGGCATGTACGAGCCGATCCATGGCTCGTCCCCCGCGAAGACCGGGCTGGACATCGCCAACCCCACCGCCACCATCCTCTCGGCAGCCATGATGCTGCGCTGGTCGCTGGGCCAGGCGGCTGCTGCCGAGGCCATCGAGTCGGCCGTCCGAGCCACGATTGACGGCGGCACCCGCACCCGCGACCTCATGGGCCCCAACGGCGAGTCCCGCGGTTGGGTCAGCGTCGGCACCGCCGCCTTCGGCGAGGCCGTAGCAGCCCAGCTCAAGTCCGCCTAGTCAGAACACAGCAGTCCAGCCAGTAGGAGAGCAGCGTGACCACAGCAGCAACGACCGTCGACAAGCCGGTCGTCCTCTACGACACGACCCTTCGTGACGGCACCCAGGGCGAGAACATCACGCTGTCGCTCGCAGACAAGATCCGCGTCGCGCGCATGCTCGACGAGTACGGCATGCCCTTCATCGAGGGGGGCTGGCCGGGCTCCAACCCCAAGGACATCGAGTTCTTCGCGGCCGCCAAGAAGATGACCTGGACGAACGCCAAGCTGGCGGCCTTCGGTTCCACGCGGCACAAGGCCAACACCGCCGCCGAGGATCCCTTCCTCATCGAGCTGGTGCGTGCCGAGACGCCCGTCGTCACCATCTTCGGGAAGTCCTCAGCGTTCCACGCCATCGAGGTCCTGGGCGTCTCGCTCGAACAGAACCTGGACATGATCGCGGAGTCCGTGCAGTGGATCTGTGAGCAGGGTCGCACGCTGGTCTACGACGCCGAGCACTTCTTCGACGGCTATCTGCTCGACCGGGAGTACGCCCTCAACACGCTCCGCGCTGCCCGCGAAGCCGGTGCCCGCGATATCGTCCTGTGCGATACCAACGGGGGCACCCTCACCCACCAGCTGGTGGCCATCTTCCGCGACACTCGCGCCACGCTCGAGGCCGATCCCGACGCGCCCGATGTGACCTGGGGGATCCACACCCACAACGATGCCGAGCTGGCGGTGGCCAACACCATGGCCGCGGTGGCCGAGGGTGCCCGCCATGTGCAGGCCACCATCAACGGCTACGGCGAGCGCTGCGGCAACGCCAACATGGTCAGCGTCATGGCGAACCTGGCGCTCAAGACGGACCTTGCATTGTCGCCGCTCGGTGGCGGTGAGATCAGCCACCTGACGGCGCTGTCGCGCTCGGTGGCAGAGATCGCCAACATCACCCCGCTCGACTACCAGCCCTTCGTGGGCCGCTCGGCGTTCGCCCACAAGGGCGGCGTCCACGGAGCCGCGGTGGCCAAGGTCGAGCGCAGCTACCAGCACGTGGAGCCGACACTCGTCGGCAACGAGAGCCGCTTGGTGGTGTCCGAGCTGGGCGGTCGCGCCAACACCCGCATCCGGGCCGAGCAGCTCGGCCACAGCCTCGAGGGCGTCGTGGATGCCCGTGAGCTGTCGGTCATCATCAAGGAGCTGGAGAACCAGGGCCTCGCCTTCGAGGGCGCGGAAGCCTCATTCGAGCTACTCATCCGCCGGCGAACGACCGGCTACGAGGCACCCTTCGAGATCCTCGACTACACCACGCTCTCGGAGCAACGCCAGGGACAGGACTTCCTCTCGGAGGCCACCGTCAAGGTCCGTGTCGACGGCGAGGTGCTGCATACCGCAGCCGACGGCAACGGCCCGGTCAACGCGCTCGACTCCGCCATGCGAAAGGCGCTGGGTGCCTTCTACCCGCAGTTGGAGTCGATGCACTTGGTGGACTACAAGGTGCGCATCCTCGATGGCGACGCCGCCACCGCCGCACGCACGCGTGTCATCATCGATACCCAGGATGGCGAGCTGGAATGGTCCACGATGGGTTCGGCCACCAACATCATCTCCGCCTCAGCGGCGGCCCTGGCCGACTCGTTCGAATACGCCATCTGGAAACGCCAGGTCGCGGACGTCGCGGCCGGTTGATCAGCCGCTGCCGACGGGCTCGGTCGGTGACGGCGGCGAACGCTAGGCTTCGCGGTCCATGACGACCACCGCTGCGTTGCGTGTCGCCTTCGCCGGCGCACCCGGCTCTTTCGCCGAGGATGCCGTGCTGGCGGCGTATCCGGGCGCGACCACCGTGCCGCTGCCGATGTTCGGCGACGTCGTGTCCGCCGTGGAGGCCGGCTCGGTGGCCGCCGGCGTATTGCCCATCGAGAACGTCGTGGGCGGCGGCGTGCGCGAGGTCTACGACCTGCTGCTCGACACCTCTGCGGTCGTCGTGGGCGAGGTCATCGTGCCAGTGCGGCTGTGCTTGGCCGCGCTGCCCGGCGAGCGGCTCGACTCCATCGAGCGCGTGTACTCGCACATCCAGGCGCTGACGCAGGCGGAGCCGTTCCTGCGTTCCCGTGACTGGACGCTGCTGGCCGCCACCAATACGTCAGGCGCCGGGCGGACCATCAAGGAGCGGGCGGAGCGTGGCTCCGCAGCGGTGCTGTCGCCGCGCGCGGCTGCGATCCATGGATTGGCCATCCTGGCCACCGATATCCAGGCCCAGCGGCGCAACCGCACCCGCTTCCTGGTGTTGGCGCTGCCCGGCGACAACGAGTTGCCCGGGCCCGCCACGGCCGAACCCGCTGGTGCGCGGCGCAGCGCTCTCGCGTTCAGCGTGCTCAACGAACCGGGCACCCTGGTACGCGCGTTGGGTGTCATCGCCGAGCACGAGATCAACATGACCAAGCTGGAGTCACGCCCCAGCCGTGAGGGCAGCTGGGAGTACGTGTTCTGGGTGGACATCGATTCGGATGTCTGCGATGTGGGCGGGCCGGGCCAGGCGTTCCTGATCGATCTGCGCGCGGTCAGCGTATGGGTGCGGGTGATGGGCTGCTATCCCCGCTGCGTGGAACCGGACATCCAGGCTGATCCGGTGTCAGCGCCTCGGCATAAAGACGGTTCCGACGGCCCGTCGCACCCCACTGGCTGAGCATCTCGCTTGCGGAGGTGCTCACTTCGCGCCTATCGCTCGACTCAGATACCCAGCAGAAGCACACCGCTGATCCGTCAGCGAACCTTCAACGCACCGACGTTGGTGTGGGATGCGTCCGCCTTGATGGTTCTCTTGTCGCTGCCAGAACCACGCCGCCGCTGAAGGCAGCCAGGACGACTGTGGCAACGATGACGTCTGCGGTGCTGTATCCGATCGTCACGATCCCAGAGCTCGTGTCGACAGCGATGCGCCCCCAGCCCGTGTCGGCAAAGTAGATGAGCGGAAGGAGCGCAAGGAGCAGCCAGGTGCCGAGCGCCAGCACTGCTTCGTGTGCCAGCATCCGGGGTCGCAGCCACCAGGCGAACACTGCCAGCAGGGCACCGCTGATAGCGCCGATCACGCACCAGTAGAGCAGGGGCTCCCACAGGACCGCGTAGGGTGGATCGAGGAGCGGTCGTGCGAAGTAGAACGCCATCAACATGGCGATACTGGCTCCAGCACCCAGCAGTGCGACCGGAGCGACTCGGGACCACTGTGCGGCGTACCCAACGGCGAGTGGTACGACGAGATAGGGCAGGAACGACTCTGATACTGCCTCGATCCAGGCGCGTTCTGGAGCGAGGAACGATGTGACCGCTGTGAACGCGGCGCCTGAGGCGATGAGCATCCATGGCCTCACGACTGAAATCTACATCTACCGGGACGGGACTGTCCCTGGCCACCAGTGGGGACTTCCCCATGGCCACGGACCGGGCGGGCCTCCCTGGAAGTTGGAGCAGTTGCCAGGATGTCCCATGGTCGATGAGGGTGCCGCCCGGTCGCGTTGAGCGACTGATGCGATCATGCCGGATGTGCGAGCCGGGGGCTGACCGTGTCCAGCGGAGATGAACACGTGCCGGCCACCGCTTCGTCACGCAGTCGTTGCCGTCTCGCGCCAAGATGGCGGCTCAGGGGAGCGTCCTGTCCGCGAGATGGGTGATACTCGGAGACCGGGTGATCGGAGAACATGAGCATGAACGCCACGCCCACGCAGCAACCGTCCGACACTGGACGCCGCCGGCGACGCCTGCTCATCTTGGCGGTCTTGCTATTGCTCCTGTGCGTCGTGGCTGGACTGGTGGCGACGTGGCTGTTCTTCTTCGGCTCGGAGGCGCCGCCGGCACCGTCGCTCGACGACGCCCTCAAGGTCCTGCTGCCCTCGGCGTCACCGGAGTAGCGTCGGAACGCTGCGGGCCACCGCCTGTCGCCCCCGGCCACCTCTGTTCCGGCCGATTTGCGGCGCGCGCCTTGCGACGCCAGGCTCAGGCTTCGGTGATGGTCACCGCTGTGATGGCGACCGGGTTCACCGGTCGGTCCTGTCCGCCCTTGGGCGCGTTGGCGATGGCATCGATGACCTCTTCGCCGGCACTGAGCTTGCCGAAGATGGTGTAGTCGGGCGGCAGCGGATAGTCGGCGTGCATGACGAAGAACTGGCTGCCGTTGGTGTGGCGCCCGGCGTTGGCCATGGCCAAGGTGCCGCGCAGGTATTGACGAGGGACATCCTCATTCTTGAACTGGTACCCGGGTCCGCCGCTGCCGCTGCCGGTGGGGTCGCCACCCTGGATCATGAAGCCGCTGATGACGCGGTGGAAGATGACGTCGTCGTAGAACCCTTCACGCGCGAGGAAGACGAAGTTGTTGACCGTGCGCGGGGCTTCCGAGGCGAAGAGCTCGGCGGTCATGGTGCCGGCCGAGGTCTCGATGGTCGCAGTATACGTCCTGGCAGGGTCGATGACCATCTGCGGCGGGTTGGCGTACTTGGGCATGTGGCTACTCTCCTATCGTGTGGCTGCCCTACCAGCCTACCCGACACAGCCCCGGAACCGGTTCGATGGTGACTCCACGGGGCACGGCTGGCTACGGCGGGCGCAGCTGGCTACGATGGGGGCTCGATGAAGAAGGAGTCCCCATGACCAGCGACGCGTCGACCCACGCCGCGCATCCCATCTACCTTGCCGGCCGCTGGGTCGACTCACCGCAGCGACTCGATGTCGATGACCCGGCCCGGCCGGGCGAGCTTGCCGGCAGCACTTACCTCGCGACCGACCAGCAGTATGAGGAGGCGGCAGAATCGGCCGTTCGCGGCTTCGAAGCGATGCGGCGCATGCCAACGTACGAACGTGCCGCCGCACTGCGTCACATCAGCGCTGGCATCGAGGGACGTCGTGACGAGCTGGCGGTGCTCATCACCCGCGAGTCGGGCAAGTCCATCCGCGACGCCAGAGCCGAGGCCGACCGCGGTGTGCTGGTGTTTCGACTCGCGGCGGAGGAGGCGGAGCGACTGGGCGGCGAGACAATGCCGTTGGACATCGCACCCGCACACAAGGGACGCAGCGGCATCACGCGGCGCTTTCCCATCGGCCCGGTGGCCGGCATCAGCCCCTTCAACTTCCCGCTCAACCTGGCCGCGCACAAGGTCGCACCAGCCATCGCCGCGGGTTGCTCGATCGTGCTGAAGCCACCCTCTCGCGATCCGCTCACGATGCTGACCGTAGCGGAGATCATCCACGAGGCCGGGCTGCCCGCCGGAGCGGTGTCGATCCTGCCGATGGATCGCGCGCTGGGCGACCGGATGGTGTCGGATGAACGTTTCAAGCTGCTGACCTTCACCGGCTCGCCGGCGGTGGGTTGGCGTATGAAGGAACGTGCCGGCAAGAAGCCGGTCGTGCTTGAGTTGGGCGGCAACGCGGGGGCCATCGTGGACGCATCGGCTGATCTCGACTGGGCCGTCAAGCGTGCGGTCGTGGGCGCCTTCGCCTTCAGCGGACAGGTCTGCATCAGCGTCCAACGGCTGCTGGTGCACGAATCGGTGTGGGACGAGTTCATGGGTCGCCTGGTGGCGGCCGCCTCCGCTCTCAAGCTGGGCGATCCGGCCGACCCTGACACCGACATCGGGCCCATGGTCGATGCCGCGGCGGTGGAGCGCACCGAGCGCTGGGTGGCTGACGCGGTGGCCGACGGCGCCCGGGTGCTGACCGGCGGCCGCGGGGAGGGACGGTTCTTCCCGCCCACCGTCATCGTCGATGCACAGCGCTCCTCGCAGGTGTGCTCCGAGGAGGCCTTCGCGCCGCTCGTGGTGGCGTTCCCGTTCAGCGATATCGAGGAGGCCTATGCGGAGGTCAACGCCAGCCGTTTCGGCCTCCAGGCGGGCATCTTCACCAACGACCTCGACCATGCCTGGCGTGCCTTCGAGACACTCGATGTGGGTGGCGTGGTGATCAACGATGTGCCCACCTATCGCGTCGATCACATGCCCTATGGCGGTGTCAAGGACAGCGGCATCGGCCGGGAGGGGCTGCGCTGGGCCATCGAGGACATGACCGAACTCAGGCTGCTGGTGATCGCCCAGCCAGCCTGACGCCGTGCCGAGGCCGCGGGCAATCCTCTGCTGAGGCGCCGGCGGTCCTGTACCGGACTGTACATTTCGGGTCATTCCGCGACGGTCGGTGGCAGTGTTGTATAGGTCGACCAGCCCCGCTGGCGCTATGCGACTATCTGCACGCCGTACCACCCGCCGCCCTCGCTCCGGCATCCTGCGTGGCTCGAGCCTCATCAGGATCCGGATCTGGTTGGCCATGCTCGGGCTGGCCGTGCTGCCGATGATCGGAGCCATCGCCATCATCAACGCCTTGGCACCGGAGGCATCGCCGGGCGCTGAACGGACAGCTTGGGAGACCTCGACCGCCGCGGCCGCCCTGACCGCGGCCGAGTCGGACGTGCAGGCGCGAGTGCTGGGCGTCGCTGCTGGGCAGGACGTACAGCACCTCGTCGATGGCATCGGCAGCAGCGAACGGAGCGTGGCAGCGTCGCTCGTGGCCGCCGTCGAGGGCCCCAACCGCGGCCTGGTCGAAAGCGCCTGTATCACGCGAACGCTGGATGGCTCACGCGTGGACCTGCTCATCGCAAGCGCCTCGTCGATCGGTCCTTCGGCCTGTGGCGCGGATGCACTCGTAGCCAAGGCCATCGAGGTACACCCCGGGCACGTCGTGAGTGGCACGACCTGGGGTTCAGACCGCACCCGACGGATGCTTCTCGCGACCGAGCTGCCAGGCACCTCGCGACGCACGGCTGGTGTGCTGACCGTCGAAATCAGTCTCGCCGACCTGTTCGCTACCACACCCGCCGCAGCCGGCATCGGCGCCAGTGCGCTGCTGGTCGACATGGCCACTAACACCATCGTGGCCGGCGCGCGGACCGATGCTGTCACCACTGGCACCGGCGTGGCCGGTGGCAAACCCTTGGGCAACCTGCGGGTCCGGGTCGATGGCATCCTCAGTGGCCACGAGGGCACGGCGCGGGCCCTGAAGGGCGCTGGCTGGACCGCGACGGCGGCACCGTTGTGGCAGTCCGATGACGGGGCGCACTTCGGGCTCATCCACCTCTGGCCGATCACGCCCGACGCCCCCGTGGATGGGCTTGTCCTGGCCCTCATCGCGTTCGCCATCGTGGTGCTGCTGATCGCCGTGGTGACGGCGCGAACGTTCCTGCAGCCATTCGACGACCTTGCCGAATCGCAGTCGCAGCTGGAGGTGCTCTATCGAGAAGCGCGCGAGGATTCACTGCACGACGGGCTCACCGGCCTGGGCAACCACCGTTCTTTCCAGGAGGAGCTCGACCGGCAGCTGGACCTGTTCTGTCGCCACCAGGTGGCCGTGGCACTGTTGCTCGTCGATCTGGACGATCTCAAGGTCGTCAACGACGGCGAAGGCCATCCGGCGGGTGACCGTTTGCTGGTGGGCATGGCCAATGCCATCCGCGATACGCTGCGCTACGGCGATCGCGCCTTCCGCATCGGCGGTGATGAGTTCGCGGTGATCCTGCCGCACACCGATGCCGACAACGCCCTGGTGGCGGCCAACAGGCTGCGTCACTTCTGCCTTCGTCCGGCCGCCGGCGAGCGCGTCATCCCGTTCTCAGGCGGCATCTCGTCGGTGCCGCAACTGGCTGGCGAACGCAACCAGCTCTTCCGCCAAGCTGACGCCGCGCTCTATCGCTGCAAGCGAAACGGCCGTGGCACGGTGGCCATCTTCGATGCTGACCGTGACCTGGTGCCGCAGGACGTCAGCGGGCAGGATTCGGCCGCCGCCGTGCGCGACATCGTGCGAGCTCGCAACCTGACCCCCGTCTACCAACCCATCGTCGACCTGCGCGACGGCAGCGTGCTCGGCTTCGAGGGCTTGATCCGACCAGGGGCCTCGTCTCCGTTCACCAATCCCGGTCAGCTCTTCGCCGCTGCCGCCGCGAGTGGTCGCACCGTCGAGCTGGACCTGGCTTGCTTCGAGGTGGTGGCCGCCGGCAGCACCATGATCAGCCCTGAGCAGGTCGTCACCATCAACCTCTCGCCACAGACGCTCGAGGCCCAGGACTTCACGGCCACGTGGCTGCTGGAGATCCTGACGCGGTATCAGATCAGCCCGGGTCGAGTCATCGTGGAGCTGACCGAGCGCGAGGCCATCACCGACCTCGAGCGCCTCCGTCGCAACGTGGCGGCCCTGCAGCATGCCGGCGTGCGTCTTGCCGCCGACGACGTGGGTGCGGGTAACGCCGGCCTGCGGCTCCTCAGTCAGGTTCGTTTCGACATCATGAAGATCGACCTCTCGCTGGTGCAGGAGGGCACGCAACATGACTCCTCGCGTGCGGTCGTGCGTTCGCTCATGGATCTCGCGGCACGCCAGGGCGCGGTGACCATCGCCGAGGGGATCGAGACCGCCGAGCAGCTACGCTCATTGCGAGAACTCGGTATCACCACTGGCCAGGGCTACCTGCTGGGTCGGCCCGGCAGCAACGTCGGCCTGGCCAGCGTGGACATCGAGACGCTCGCCGCCGGCACGCTCATCGTCCAGAACCTGCCGACCGGACCGCAACGACCAGCCCACCCCGAAGGAGGCGATGCCCTCGTGGGCACCCCGGCCTAGTTCCGCGCCAGACCCGTACACTCGCCTGCGTGGAGACGCAGCAGATCATCCAGAGCCTCAGCTACGTCACCTGGGTTCTCCTCGGCGGGTTGGCCTTGGGGAGTTTTGCGCTGGTGTGGCTCCTCCGGCAGGCCAGCGACGCCACATCTGGCTTCCTGGGCTTCAGCGGCATCCTGGCGGCCGTCATCGGCCTGGGCTGGCTGCTGGTGGAGTGGGGCCTGCCGGCTCCGACGGAGCTGGCCATCCAGACTGGCCCCGCGCTCGATGAGCCGCGGCGTGCGGCCATCGCCGCCTTTACCATCCTGGCACTGCTGTCCGGCGTCCGGCTGCGTCGCGGAGGCCGGGCCCTGTGGCTCGGGAGCGCCGCCACCCTGGCGGGGATCGCGGCCATGGCCCTGGGCGCCTGGGTCTGGAGCGATGCCCAGCCCATCGGCGTGTCGATGCTGGTGCAGCTGCTCGCCCTTGCGGCCGTCACTGGCGGCTCCATGGCCGCGGTGGTGCTGGCGCACTGGTACCTGGTGACGCCCAAGATCTCGGAACGCCCGCTGCTGCTGACCACCAAACTGCTGATGCTGGTGCTGGCCATCCAGCTGTTGCTGTTCGGGGTCTGGACGGCCGCCGGCATCCCTGACCTGGAGCCTTTCGCGGTGCTGGCCGGGCCCAACCTCATCTTCGTCTGGCTGCACCTGGTGGTCGGTCTGGTCATGCCGCTGCTGCTCACGTGGATGGCCTACCGCACGGCGCTGACGCGCTCGATGGAGTCCGCGACCGGCCTCCTCTACATCGAGTTCGCGCTGGTGATGGCGTCGACCATCGTGGCCGCCGCGCTGCTGTTCGGCGAAGGGCTGTTGGTCTAGCGGTGCGCATCACGGTTCGCCTCTTCGCCATGCAGCGGGCCCAGACCGGGCTGCGCAGCCACGAGCTGGAGCTGCCGGACCGCGCCGATGTGGCGGCCGCCTGGCTGGCCCTGGTGGCCGACCTGCCGGTGTTGGCGGGTGCCGAGGGCAGCGTCCGCTTCGCCCGCAACGGCGCCTATGTCGACGTCGACGAGCGGCTTGACGACGGCGACGAGCTGGCCGTCATCCCTCCGGTGGCCGGCGGTGCCACGACCCGCGACGGGGCATCGCACTACCGGCACCTCCACATCACCGAGTCGAGCCTTGACGAAGGCCTGCTCGCCGAGCTACGGGAGGCCGTGGCCACGCCATCTGATGGTGCCGTGGTCGTCTTCGTGGGTCAGACCCGGGAGACCGCTGGCACACCCGCGCCCGGCCAGGAAGCGGAGGCCGCCCGTCATGCCGAGCAGGCCGTCACAGGGCTGGCGTATGAGGCCTTCGAGCCCATGGCCCTGGCGGTCCTAGGACAGATCGCCGACGAGATCGAGGCTCGCTTCGGTGTGGGCCGGCTGGCCATCGTCCATCGCGTCGGCGAGGTAGCGGTGGGGGAGTCGAGCGTCCTCATCGTCGTGGCCACACCCCACCGTGCCGAGGCCTTCGATGCCTGCCGCTATGCCATCGAAGAGCTGAAGGCGCGAGCGCCGATCTGGAAGGCCGAACGCTTCGCCGACGGCAGCGTCTGGCTGGGGTCGCCGGCGCGGCATGGACCCGATGGTGGACCACTCGGCGATGACTAGCCGATTTCCCGGCTCAGGCTAGGATTCAGGCCATGACTGATCCAGCTCGTCGGGCGCGTCCAGTGGGCCCGCCGCCACCGGGTAGCCCCCCGCCACCATCGCGAGCGCCGGACGATGATGCCCGCCCGGGCTACGACAGCGGCTCTCGGCAGCCCTACGTGCGCATGTACTCGTGGTCTTCGACGGGACAGTCGTTCCCATGGTTCGCGGTGCTGCTGCTGGTGCTCGGCGTCGGCCTGCTCATCGAGGTACTCCTGCCCGACCTCTCCCTCGGCTCGCTCTTCATCCTCGCCATCGGCGTCGCTTTCGGCGTCGCCTGGCTTTACCGCGGCGTCATCGGTGCGACCATGCCGGCGCTGGTGATGACCGCCTGGGGCCTCGCCGATGTGGGCCGCGATCTCGACATCCTCATCGGCGATGGCTGGAACACGCTGTTCATCGGCACCGCCTTCCTCATCGGTTGGGGGCTGGCACGCTACCAGGGCATCCGGCGTGAGTACGCCCTCTGGATCGGCGCCATCCTGGGCCTCATCGGCCTCGCCGATGTCTCCGACACGCTGCCCTTCGACATCGGCCTGGCGGTGGTCATCCCGCTGGCGATGATCGGTATCGGCGCCTACATGGTGTGGAAGAGCCGCGTCCTGTCACGCCCGTAGCCCGATCGACTCAGCGCGTGTAGCGGCCCTCGGGATCGAGCACCTCGCGCATCAGCTGCAGCTCCTGCTCGCTGGGTGGCGGCGTCTCGGTGAGCTGTTCCGAGACCCGCACCTGCCACCCGATGGCAGCGCGAACGTCTTCGAGCGTGGCGCCCGGATGCAGCGAGTCGAGGCGCATCTCCCCGTCATCGTCGAAGTGGTACACGCCCAGGTCGGTGACCACCACCGAGGGGCCACTGCGGCGGCCGCGCGCATTGCCAGGCGAGGTGCAGAAGTCGATATGGTCGACGAAGGAGCGTGCCGACTGGCGCATGACCACGAAGACCTGGCGCGAATGGATCGCGATCTCATTGGCACCACCGGAGCCCGGCAGTCGCACCTTGGGAGTCGCGTAGTCACCGATGACGGTGCTGTTGATGTTGCCGAAGCGGTCGATCTGCGCTGCGCCAAGGAAGCCCACATCGACCAGGCCGCGCTGCAGGTAGAGGCCGAACAGGTCCGCCTGTGACATCACCGCGAGTGCGCCGCTGACGATGGTAGGGTCGCCGATCGACAGCGGCAGCCGCGCCGGCTGCGCGCCGTACGCGCCGGCCTCGTAGATGAGCTCCAGCTCAGGCGCGACCGTGCGCAAGGCCAGGTTGACGGCTACGTTGGGCAGCCCGATGCCGACGAAACAGACGCGCTGTCCGGCCAGTTCCCGGGCGGCAGCCGCGATCATCATCTCGCTGCGGGTGTAGGTCGCGTCGTTCATCGGTACTCGCCGTAGTCGATGGCGCCGGCGACGGCGCTGCCGGTGGGGCGGATGCGATCTCGCGCCACGATGCCCAGGCGCTCCATGTACTCGGCACGGCCGGCGAGGCCATGCACCCAGTCATCGAGCCAGGCATCGAGGCGGTCGGGGTCGCGGGCGATGGCGTCCCACTCGACGTAGTAGGTGTTGTCGCGGTCGTAGTACCCCTGTGCGTAGGAGGGGTGGGCACCGTACGGCTCCACCACCACCGCGTCCACGATGAGCCCGGGGATGACGGTGCGGTTGGGGTCGGCCCGGATGACCGATTCGTCGACCAGCTCCTCGACCACCACGATGACTCGATCGGCCGCGAAGGCGGCTTCCTTCTGGGCGCCCAGGAGTCCCCAAACCTGCGTGTTGCCGGCCGCATCGGCGCGTTGCGCGTGCACGATGGTGACGTCGGGGTTGACGGGCGGCACCACGTAGATCCGTTCACCGTCGTAGGGCGAGGCCAGCGGCACGATGCGGGGATTGGCCGTGGGCATGTCCGTGCCCTCGTAGCTGCGCAGCGGGTAGAAGGGCAGGTTGGTGGCGCCGGCGATGTAGCGCCCGACCATGCCGAAGTGGCTGTATTCCTCCAGCTCCAGCGATGGCTGTGGGCCCTCGGTCAGGCGGCGGATGGCATGCAGGCTGCCGACTCCGGGGTTGCCAAGCCAACTGAAGACCAGCTTGCGTGCCACGCCCGCGCCGATCATCTGGTCGTAGATGACGTCGGGCGTCATGCGGATGAGCGTCAGGTCGCGGCGCCGCTGGCGGATGATCTCGTGACCAGCGGCGAAACAGATGAGGTGCGTGAAGCCCTCGATGGCGACACTGTCACCGTCTCGCACGAGGGCGGCGACGGCATCGCGCATGCTGGCGACCTTGGATGTGCTCACCGGCTCATCGTAGCGCCCGGCGAGTCGCACGGGCTGGCTTGGCGGCCCGGGTTGGCTTGGCGGCCCGGGTTGGCGCTAACCGGCCAGCGGTGTGAGCGCCTCCGAGAGGGCGTTCTCGAGCTCGTCGGTCGTGATGGCGCCCTCGAACTTGGCCCGTACCAGGCCTCCGGCGTCGATGACGACCACGTAGGGCTCGGTGCGCAGACCCCAGCGCTCGGTCCAGGGTGCCGACTGCAGCGCACCCTCCTCGCTCAGCAGAGGCTGCAGGTAGCCGTCCCTGACCTGCATGAGGTATGGCTCGACGTGTACGAAGTTGACACCCTCGGGATGGTTCGCTGCGACCTCCTTGACGCGCTCGATGGTGGGGCCGCAGGTGGCGGTCTGGCAGAAGGCCGGGGTCACGAAGGCGATGACCGCGGGCGCATCGGCCTCGATGGCATCGAGGATGGAGAGCTCATAGAAGCGCTCCACCGGATCGGGGTCACTGGAGATGCGGCTGATGTCGCCGTCGACGTCGGCGGCGGTGGGCGTATCGATGGCCGGAGCGGGACTGCCGATCGGTGGCGTGGTGGTTTCGTCCCACACGTCGTAGTCGGCCCGGACGGTCTCAGTGCGGCCGTCGGGGAAGGCGACGTTGAAGCGCGTGCCCCAGCGTCCGGCATGCGGGAACGTGACATCGGCCGCGTATAGCCCGCGTACGTCCTCGATGGCCCACAGGAACCGGGAGTCGGCCTCGAAGACGACCGCGTCGGGATCGGCTTCATCGTCGTAGAACTGCAGCCCGACCTCCACATCGGGCGCCGCCAGGAGCGCACCTGCGGGATCGGTGAGGCTGAAGAGGAAGCGGTTGGGCCCTTGCGCGAGTTCGGACGACGCCAGCACCGGGATCACGTTCGGCACACCCTGTGCGAGGACATGAGCCGGCGCAGTGGCCGCGATGGTTGTGACTGACAGCAGCAGGGCCGTGGCAAGCGCCACCATTCGGTTCATACGCGGAGCGTACGCCGCGGGGCCGCAGCATGCCCTGACGCGCACCGCCAGCCGGCAGGCGCGCTTCCACACCCGTAGGCTCATGGCATGCGCCAACACCATCGCCGGATCTTGCCGCGGTCTCGATGATCTCCGTCGTCGGTGGGCTCGGCGCTGCCTTGGCATGGGCCTTGGCGACCCTTGCCGCCGCCCGCGCCAGCCGCGTGCTGGGGCCTTGGTCGACGACCGCACTGGTGGTCTTCATCGGCCTCATCGTGACGTTGCCATTGCTGGCGCTGGAAGTGCCCGACGAGCCCATCGCGGTCACCGACTATGCCTGGCTGACGATCGCCGGCGTGGGCTATGTGGTGGGCATGGTCTTCAACTACGCTGCACTGACCGGTGGCAAGGTACCGGTTACCGCCCCCATCGTCTCCACGGAGGGCTCCATCGCGGCCACCCTGGCGGTGTTCACGGGTGAGGCGGCCTCGCCGCTGCTGGGCGCGATGCTGGTGCTGATCGCCGTGGGCGTATTCGTGGTGGCGCTGCAGCCCGGTGGTGGTGCCGATGTGCTCTCCGGCAGCGGTTCGCGCTACGTGGGGTTCGCGATCGCGGCGGCGCTGATCTTCGGCGTCGGTCTCTACGCTTCCGGTCGCGCCAGCGAGGGTGTGCCGGCGAGCTGGGTGGTGGCGGCGGGGCGCATCGCCGGCGTGCTCATCCTGACGCTGCCACTGGCGCTGACCCGGCGCCTGCGCTTCGACCGCAGCGTCTTGCCATTCCTCCTGTTCGCCGGCGTGGCCGAGGTGGCCGGCGTCTACCTGTTCGCCTTCGGCGCCCGGGAATCGATCGCCGTCACCGCGGTGCTGTCATCGCAGTTCGCTGTCATGGCCGCGCTCATGGCCCACTGGCTGGGCGAGCGCATCAGCCCTCGCCAATGGCTGGGCGTGGTGGCCGTGACCAGCGGCGTGGTGGTCATCACGCTGACGCGACTGTAGGCGCCAAGGCGCGAAGCCTCGCGCTACGCGCCTTGGCGCCCCTCGACGGCCGTGATGGCCTCCTCCAGCACCCGCAGGCCGCTGGCCATGGTGGCCTCGTCGATGACCAGCGGCGGCGAGATGCGGATCGACTTGGCTCCACATCCCAGCAGCAGCAAGCCGCGGGTGAAGGCTTCGTACTCGATCGCCTCTGCGAGCTCCGGCGTAGCTGCTTCCAGGGCCAGCATGAGGCCCAGGCCGCGGACGTCGGTGACCGTCCGGGGGTGGCGCGCCCTGATCTGTCGCAACGCCGCCAGGCCCTGCTCGCCACGTTCGGTGGCATTCTCCAGGAGTCCGTCCTGCAATAGCTCGATGGTGGCCAGGGCCGCGGCACAGGCGACCGGGTTGCCGCCATACGTGGAGCCGTGTGCGCCCTTGCCCCAGGCCTCGAAGATGGGGGCTCGCGCGACCACGGCTGAAAGCGGCATGCCTGAGGCGATGCCCTTGGCCGACAGCAGGATGTCAGGCTCGATACCGAAGTGCTCGATGGCCCACATCGTCCCGGTGCGCCCCGCGCCCGACTGGATCTCGTCGGCGATGAGCAGGATGCCATGACGGTCGCACAGCTCGCGCAAGCCGCGCATGAAACCGAGCTCGGGGATGATGTAGCCGCCCTCGCCCTGGACCGGTTCGACGATCACCGCCGCGACCTCGTCGGCGGGCACGAGCTTGTCGAAGAGGACCTCGTCGAACCAGGCCAGGTCGACCGTTCGACCATAGGGTGCGTGGTAGATGCCGCTCACCAGTGGCGCGACACCGGCGCGATACTTGGCCTTGGATGCCGTCAGGGCCACGGCACCCATGGTGCGACCGTGGAACCCACCCAGGAAGGAGACGATGGCGTGGCGACCGCTGGCCTTGCGGGCGAGCTTGAGCGCCGCCTCCACCGCCTCCGCACCACTGTTGCCCAGGTAGACCCGCTTGGGCCCGCTGATGGGCGCGATCTTGGCGATCGCCTCGCACGTCTGGGCGTAGATGGGGGGATAGAAGTCCGAGGCGCTGTAGTGCACCAGTTCGTCGGCCTGGGCCTTGATGGCGTCGATGACCGAGGGGTGTGAGTGGCCGGTGGAGTTGACCGCGATGCCGGCGCAGAAGTCGACGAAGAGGTTGCCGTCGATATCCTCGACGGTGGCACCGTCACCGCGGACCGGCACGAAGGGATAGGCACGCGGCAGACTGGGTGATGACCACCTGTGGTCATAGTCCACGTGCGCGCGGGCACGTGGCCCGGGCACCTCGGTCACGAGGCGCGGCGCGACCACCTGGTCAAGATCAGCCAACTCTGCCTGGGTCATCTACCCCTCCATCGACGGACACCCGTTGTATCGAACTTATGCACGATGCATATCGAGTATAGAGGGTCCCTGTCACCCCGCGCGGCGGATCGCTACGCGCCGCTGCATCAGTCGACGATGGTGTGCGATTGCTCGCGCAGGAACTGGGCCACGTAGTAGGGGCCGAGTGCGGCCTTGCCGGTCGAGCCGGAACCCTTCCAGCCGCCGAACGGCTGGACACCCGGCCAGGCGCCGGTGGTGGCGCCGGCACGACGGTTGACGTAGAGCACGCCGGTCTGGATCTGGTCGAGGAACTGCTCGACCTCCGCCTCCACCTCGCTGTAGATGCCGGCGGTCAGGCCGTAGACGGACGCGTTCGAGAGGTTCAGCGCCTCGTCGAGCGAATCCACCGGGAGCACCGCGGTGAAGGGCACGAAGAGTTCGTCACGGAAGAGCCGATGGTCGGCCGGCAGCTGGCCCACCACGGTGGGCTCCACGTAGAAACCGCGCGCCAAGTCACCCTCAGTGAGGACCTCGCCACCGGTGTAGACGGCACCGTCTGCCCGAGCTTCGGCCACGGCCTGTGTGAAGCGTTCGACGGCGCGCTGGTCGGTCACCGGACCGAGCCAGTTCTCACGTTGCAAGGGATCGCCGATGGACAGCTGCTCGGTCTGTTCCACGAGCCTGCGCACCAACTCGTCGTGCACCGATCGCTCGACGTAGACGCGGCTGTTGGCCGAGCACTTCTGGCCGCCGAAGCCGAAAGCGGAGCGCATGATGCCCTCGGCGGCCTTGTCCAGGTCGGCACTCTGCATGACGATGGCCGGGTTCTTGCCGCCCATCTCCACGATGCAGGGTCGAGGATAGGCCTTGCTGAAGCTGCGCTGTAGGTTCATGCCCACGTCGTATGAGCCGGTGAAGACGATGCCGTCGATGTCTTCGCTCGTGGCCAGCTCATCGCCAACGGTCTCACCGGGACCCATGACCAGGTTGCAGACGCCGTCGGGCACGCCGGCGTCTCGCAGTGCCTCCATCAATAGGACGCCGCTCATGGCGCCGGATCGGGCCGGCTTGAACACGCAGGTATTGCCGGCGACGAGGGCGCCGGCGACCGGTCCCGCCGCCAGCGCCAGGGGGAAGTTGAACGGCGCGATGACGCCGAAGACGCCATGCGGCCGCAGCACGGAGCGTGTGTGCGTGGCAGCATCGCCGAGGTTGTCCATGGGCTTGCGGTAGAAGTCGTTCTCGACCGCGATGCGGGCGTAGTAGCGCAGCAGGTCGGCGCTCTCTTCGACCTCACCCAGTGCCTCCATGCGGTTCTTGCCGACCTCGATGGCCATCAATGCCCCGTACTCCATGAGGCGGCTGCTGATGAGGTCGCCGGCGGCGATCATGATCTCGACGCGCCGCTCCCAGCCGAGAGCGTTCCAGGCGGGCTGGGCCGCTCGCGCCGCGGCGATGGCATCGCGCACATCGGCTCGTGTGGCGTCGGCGAACCGTCCCGCCACGATCTCGCGGTCGATGGGGGAGCGCAGCTCGGACTCGCGCTCGCCGGCACGTTCACGACCACCGATGACGTTGGCATGCGACTGGCCAAGCCGGCCGCGAGCAGCAGTCAGGCCGGCCTCGAACGCGGCGTGCAACTCCTCGTTGTCCGCGCGCAGGGTGGCATAGGTGATCTTGATGCGCGGCGTGCTGCTGCTGCTGTCGGTCATGGTCGTGCTCCCTCGTCGCCTCGTTCTCGCGGTGTCCCATACGGCATGGCGGCGAACGCGTCTGTGCCCCGAGTGTACTCTCGGCCCCGGAGCCCTGAATCAGGACGGCCGCCCCGTCTCCGGAGCGGCCACGCCAGCGCCGATGGAGGGGTCAGGCAGTCTCGGTATCGGGTGTGGCCTTGGCCTGGACGGCGCGGAAGCAGTCGGAGCAGTAGACCGGCTTGTCCATGCGTGGCTTGAAGGGTACCTGCGCAGCGTTGCCGCACTCGGAGCAGATGACCGCGAAGTACTCTCGCGCGGCCCGGTACTCGCCGCGCTCATAGCCTCGAGGTCCACCGATGTCGCGTGAGTCGTAGCCGCTTGAATCGCGCATCGCCCGTCGGGATGCCCGGCAGCTGGGGCAGCGCTTGGGATCGGACACGAACCCCTTCTCCGCGTAGAACTCCTGGTCGGCCGCGGAATGGATGAATTCCACGCTGCAATCGACACATGTGACGGTTCGATCCGTGTACGACACCATTGACCTCCTGGGGCGCGATGACTTGTAGCTGCGTCCCGGCTGATCCCTTGCGGGCAGGTCGAAACAGAAGGACGTTGGCGTCTGGAGTGCCGGGCGCCGTATCTGCCAGCTCTGTCCCGAGGTCCCGCTCTGGTGGGGCGCACCGGAATGCTGGAGCAGGGTACACCGAGGCCGCGGAACCGGCAACGGCGCCGTTTGGCAACACGAGACGCCCCCATGCTTCGTGGCTTCTGACGGAGGCTCGACCGCAGCGCCAGACGCGCCCTGCCTGGTACATGGCGTGCCTGGTACATGGCGTGCCCATATCGATACAGGACCGCGTAGCGATCCGCTCCTCCCCCGCGGTTGACCACCACGCACATAAGCGTCAGGTTTGCGGAGCAGCCGGTCAACGACTTGCCTGGGGGTGCAAATCCAGGACAAACGTGACCGTCGTTTGCTCGCCAGGCAACGGAGCGACGAGCAACGCAGGTCGGACGTGAGTTACGTGACTGCCACGCAAACCCGGGCGGGGCCATGGTGTGGCGGCGGGGCCATGGTGCGGCGGCGGAGCCATGGTGGGCGGCGGAGCCATGGTGCGGACAGCGGGGCCTCGCGGACGCTTGCCACACCCCCGCGGTGAACGGCACCTCAGTACCCCCACCCACAGGGACCGTGGTAGCAGCGAATGGCACCCCGATCCGATGGCACAATGGACACGCTCGTTCCGATCGTCGCTCGCCTGCCATGCAGCGATTCGGGGCCCCGGGGATGGAGGAGCACCTCACACATGCCGTTGCTGCTCCACCTCGCCGACGTCCACCTGGGTGCTCGCCACGCCGACATGGGGGCGGCCGCGGTCAAACAACGCGAACGCCAGTCCACAGCGTTCTCGCGCGCCATCGACGAGGGCTTGAAGGCGAATGTGGACGCTGCCCTCATCTGCGGCGACCTCTTCGACTCCAATGCCCAGTCGCGCCGCTCGGTGGAGCACACCGTGGCCGAGCTCAAACGCCTGACCGACCGCGGCATCCGCGTGGTCATCATCCCGGGCACCCACGACGTCTACGACAACCGCTCCATCTATCGCGCCTTCGACCTCCCCCGCATGGCCGGCCTGCCCGATGGCAGCGACCTGCTGACGATACTGACGCCGGAGCGCCCGGAGCTGCTCATCAAGGAGCTCGACCTCATCGTCTACGGCCGCGTTTTCGCCACCAAGCAGGCACCCCGGAGCCCGCTCGACGGCTTCAGCGTCCACACCGACGAACGCGCCAGTTGGAAGGTGGGCATGATCCACGGCTCGCGCCGGATCCCAGGCAAGGTGGACAGCGACGACGTCCTCTTCAGCGATGCTGAGATCGCGGCCAGCGGTCTCGACTACCTCGCACTGGGGCACTGGCACTCCTACTCGAGCGGTCGTGCCGGTGACACCACGTGGGCCTATGCAGGCGCGCCTGAAGCGGTCGCGGTGGACCAGGATGGCGCTGGCGGCATCTGCCTGGTGCGACTCGAGGACGGTGCCGGGAGCGCCCGCGATGCCGGGTCTGCCGGCAGTGCCGGGCATGCAGGCAGCGTGCATGTCGAGCGGATCCGCGTGGGGCGCACGGGCTTCCTGGCCGAGTCGGTCGACGCCTCCAGCCTGGCAGACCAGGAGGAGTTGGTGCGGCGCCTGGCTGAGCTCGCCGACCCCGACCTCGTGTTGCGAGCGACCATCGACGGCCTCGCCCTCGACAACCTGGAGATCGACACCGATGAGGTCGAACGGGCCCTGGCGCCGGCATTCCTGCACGTGCGCGTGCGAGACCGCTCCGTCACCGAGCTCAGTGCCGGTCCAGAGCTGCCGAGCGACACGGTAGCCGGTCGATTCGTGGCCGACGTCGAGGCACGCAGGCGCGCGGCGGAAGCCAAGGGAGACCAGGACGCGGCCGAGGAGGCGCGCCAGATCCTTCGCTTGGGGCGCCGCTTGCTGCTCGACGACCCCAACCACGTGACGTTGCCGTAGCCATGCGCATCACCCGTCTACGACTGTCCGACTTCAAGACGCACGCGTCCCTCGATATCAAGCCGGCGGCGGGCCTGACGGTCATCCGTGGCCCCAACGAGGCGGGCAAGTCGTCGATCGCCCAGGCCATCGAGCTGGCGCTCTTCTGCAAGGCTGACGCCGAGCGTGAGGACGTCCGCCAAGCTTGGGCCTGGGGTGCCTCGGAGCCGCCAGAGGTGCGCATCGAGTTCGACTTCGAGGGGCAAGCTGGCACGCTGGTGAAGCGCTTCGGCGGTGCCCGCTCCGAGGGTGAGTTGACGATCGACGGCCGCGCCGGCACCGACGGCGCCCTCATCGCCGAGAAGCTTGCCGACATCACCGGCATCCCAAGTGAGGCGTTCTTCCGCGCCACCGCCAAGGTCGGCCACAGCGAGCTCGACAGGGTCGGCGGGGACGAGCCTGAGCTGCACGATCGCCTGCAGCAGGCGGTGAGCGGCGCCGACCGCGGTACGGCAACGGCCAAGAAGATGCTGGAGGCCGCCGTACGCCGCTATCGCACCGAGGGTCCCAAGAACCCCGGTCTGCTCAAGGTGGTGCGCGAGGAGATCGCCATGCTCGAGGGCGAGCTGGCGAACGGTGAAGCCGCGCTGGCACGCCTGGGATCCGACCGCGCCCAATGGGTGACGGCGCATGAGCGGCGGGAGGAGCTGGAGGTCCAGCTGCGGCGACAGCAGGCCGACTTGGCGGAAGCCCAACGAGCTGAAGCACTCGCGATGCGACGCGATCGAGCGGCTGAGCAGTACGAACGGCTCAAGCGTGCCGCGAGCCTCGTCGAGGAAGGCGAACGGCTCCGGGGTCACATGCCCACGGCCATCCCGCTGGTGCAACTGCGGTCAGCCGCCTCGCACGCCCGTGGCCTTGACTTCGAGATCTCGGAGCTTGAAGCGGAGGTGAGCATCGTCGATGCGACGGCGGACGACGGTGGCGAGCTCCCGACAGCGCCGCCGCGGCCGCTGCGCTGGCTGGCCCTGGCGGCCGTCTTCGTGGCCTTGGGCGCACTGGCGTCGTTCTTGCTCGGCGCTACCGGTCTGCTCGGCGGCATCGTCATGCTGGCCCTGGCGGTCTGCGTCGTCGTCTGTCTCGCCCAGGCCGTGCGGCTGGCAGGTCGGCGGCGCCAGTACGGCCTCGCCATGCGACTTGCGGAGTCGGCGTCGATGCAGCGGGCCGACGTGGACCGTGCCCAGCAGGAGCAGTTCCGCCGGGCGCGCCGTGAGCTCGAGTCAACGCTGGCGGGCATCGGTGTCGATGATGTCGAGGCGGCAGAAGCGCTGCTGGCATCGACAGAGAAGCAGACGGAGGCACTGGCGTACATCGAAGGCGAGCTGCACGGTCTAGGGATCAAGGAGACCAACTTGCGCCGCCTCGTGGAAGCCCGCGATGAGGCGGCCAGCGAGACCGAGCGTGCCAGCCATGCACTCGTGGCCTTGGGCAGTCGGGCGGATGACCCGGCGTCCATTCTCGCGAGCGTGCAGCGACTGTTGGCGCAGACGCTTCCGGCCCGCGACGCCGCGCGCTCGGAGGAAGACCAGGCGCAAGGGCGCGTGGACTCCAATCAGGTCGATGCGGAGATGGTGGCCGGCCTGGCCGAGCGTCTCTCCGCCGCGCGTGAGCGCCAAGTCGAGTTGGATCGTCGGGTGCTGGTGTACCAGGGCACGCTCGCAGCCATCGAGTCGGCCGAGCGGGCCACGCTGAAGACCGCCGCTCGTTTCCTCGAGGAGCGCATGGGGCCGATGATCGCCAGGCTCACCGACGGCCGCTACGACGACATCCAAGTCGACGAGCGCAACCTCGCTTTCCGGGTGCGTGCGCCCGAGACTGCAGAGTTCGTCGACGTACGGCAGCTCTCGCAGGGCACGGCCGACCAGCTCTTCCTGGCCGCGCGTCTGGGCCTGGTGCGATTGGTGACCATGGATCGGCGACCGCCTCTCATCCTGGACGACTCCTTTGTCACGTTCGATACGACGCGTGGAGAACGCGCCGTCCGTCTGGTCAAGCAGTTCGCCGCCGAGCAAGGCTTCCAGGTGCTGTATCTCACCTGCTCCGATCGTTTCGACAAGCTGGCCGACGAGCTCGTCGTGCTGCCGGGGCCGTCCAACGAACGCGTGCTGGCTCTCCCCAGACAGGCTCCGGCCAAGCCCGCGACGGCCGAACGGGGGGCGGCCACTACCGCGGTGGCCAAGACTGTGGCGGCCGGTGCCAGCCGCCCGGATGCCCCGGCGCCGACCCTGCGGTTCGCGCCGGATCCGCGGCCCAATCCAGACCCCGTGGCCCCCCGGCGCGACACCGATGGAGCTGCGGCCAAGCCGGCGAGGAGCGCGGAGGCCGCCAAGCCGGCGAGGAGCGCGGAGTCCGTACCCGCGTCGCCCCGGCCGGCTCGGGTGCCACCGCGACCGGCCGTGGCGCCGGAGGCGAACGAGCCCGATCCGCTGGAGTCGCTCCGCCGCGCCGCGGAGGCCGCCACCGAGGCCGAACGAGACACCGGTATCGCCGATCCCTTCGGCCTGCGGCGCGGCTCCCGGGATGAGGTCTCCGACTGAGCGTTCTGACACCAGCCCTGTCCCTCGTGGCAGCGCTGTCGTGGGGATCTGGCGATTTCGCCGGCGGCATCGCCACGCGGCTGTCCAACAACTTCGTGGCCGTCTTCCTGGCTCAGGGTACCGGCCTCTTGGTGGCTGGCTTCTTGCTGCTCGTCGGCGGCGAACCGGCACCGGCGGGCGATGCGCTCGTCTTGGGTGCGCTGGCGGGCATGGCGGGCACGCTCGGTCTGGGCTGCTTCTACCTGGCCCTGTCGCGGGGCACGATGGGGTTGGTGGCTCCGCTCACGGCGCTGCTGGCAGCGGCCTGGCCCGCGGCGTACACCTTGCTGAGCGGCGACAGCGTGAGTCAGCTGGCGCTACTGGGGATGGCGGCCGCCCTCATTGCGGTGGTGCTCATCTCGCTGCCCGACCGACGGCTGGGTACGCCAGTCATGCCCACCTACCACGGCTCCCGCGCTCGAGAGTGGCTGCTCATCATCGGCGCCAGCCTCGGCTTCGGCAGCTTCTTCTTGCTCATCGATGCCTCAGCCGATGCCGGTGGGGACGTGTGGTGGCCGCTCCTGATGGTCAAAGTTGCCGGTGTGCTGGCGATCACGACGACGGCGTTGCTGCTGAAGCCGATGGGCCGCTTTCCAGGCATCAGGTTGGGGAAAGCAGCCCTGCTGATGGGCGTGCTCGCGGGCTGCGGCGACCTTGGTGGCAACCTCTTCTTCGTGCTCGCGAGCGCTGAGGGCGAACTGGCCGTCGTGATCGTGCTGACGTCGCTCTATCCGGTCGCCACCGCTGTCCTGGCCCGCCTCTTCCTGCACGAGCGGCTCAGCCGGCTGCGAGTCGGTGGCGTGGCCATGGCCATCCTCGGCGTCATGCTCATCGGTCTTGGCGGCTAGCTGAACCAGCTCGCACCGGCGGGCCAGCGCATCACGCGAACGGCGATGAGCACGCCCAGCGCAGCCAGCACGAGGATCGTCGCGGCGGCCATGGCGGCGTCCAGGCTGTCCTGGAACTCGCTGTACACCAACAGCGGCAGCGTCTGTGTCCGCCCCCCGATGTTGCCGGCGAAGAGGATGGTGGCGCCGAACTCGCCCAGCGCGCGCGCCCACGCCAGCACCAGCCCGGCACCCAACGCCGGACCTGCCAACGGCAGCGTGATGCGCCCCAGCACGGCGTTCTCGGAGGCCCCGTCGACACGCGCCGCCTCCTCGTCCTCTGGCGCGACGGCACGAAAGCCGGCCCGCGCGGCCCGGATGTAGAAGGGGCTGGCGACAAAGATCTGCGCCACGATGACCGCTAGCGTAGTGAACGGCAGGGTGATGCCGAACCCCTCCAGCGGGCCACCGGCGACGCCGTTACGACCATACGCGAAGAGCAGTGCCAAACCGGCCACCGATGGCGGCAGCACGATGGGCAAGTCGACCAGGGCCTCGGCGAGCGGCTTGCCCTTGAAGCTGCTGCGGGCCAGGACGAAGGCCAGCGGCGTGCCGACCACGACGACGATCAGCAGGCTGACCGCGGTGCTGCTGAGGCTGAGGATGAGCGCATCGAGCACGGCCCGGCCAGCAAGGGCTGAGATGAGCGCGCCCGACTCGACCGTGCGCCAGAGCAGCGCCACCACGGGGAGCGTGAGGAAGGCCAGCCCGATGGCGGCGAGGACCACCACCCACGTCGACGGCCGATGTGACCACGACCGATGGCGCGCCGGTGCCGACGGGGTCAGTGGCGCACTGCTCATCCGGGCACGACCTCGAAGCCGTTGGCCTCGATGATGGCGGCCGCCTCCGGGCCGCCCAGCCAGGTCACGAACTCGGCAGCCATGGGCCTGTCGCTGACCTGGACCGCCACGTACTCCGCGGTGATATCGACGGTCTCGGGGAAGGGGATCTCGCGAACACGGTCCGAGCTCAGCGCATCGGTGCGGTAGACGACCGCGACATCGCCCTCGCCCAGCTCCACCTTGGCCAGCGCGGCGCGGACGTTGTCCTCGCGCGAGACGATGTTGGCGGCGACCGCGGCAGCGAACGCATCGGGGTCGGGCATCGTCAGCGCGAGTCGGGCCAGCGCCGCGTCGGCATAGTGGGTGATGGGCACCCCAGCGCCGGCAGCCACGATGCGCACACCCGGCGTGGCGAGATCGTCGGGGGACTGCACGCGCCCGTCGTCGAGCGGCGCCACCAGCGTGACCCGGTTACGTGCGAAGGGCACCGGCGGTGCAGCTGTCAGGCCTGCCTCGCTGAGTTCGGCCGGCCGTTGCACATCGGCAGACACGAAGACGTCGGCCGGCGCGCCCTCGGTGATCTGGGCGGCCAGGATGTTGGAGGCCTCGTGCGCCAATGTCAGGGCCGTGCCCGGATGGCTGCTCATCCACGCCGCATCAAGGTCGAAGAAGACGTCACGCAGTGACGCAGCGGCAAAGACGGTGAGCTCGCTGTCGTCGTCCGGCTCGGCGGCACAGCCACTCGCGAACGACAGAGCCACCAGCAGTGCGGCCATCCAGCCCACGTGCGACCGACGGTCAGCGTGTGACCGCCGGTCAGCGCCCGAACTCAATGCGACGGCACCTCCACGATGACGTCGGTGGCCTTGACCACGCAGACGACCTCATCGCCCGGTGCCAGGTCCAGCTCCTCGGAGGCCTCGCGCGTCATCAGGCTGACCAGCCGATGCTGACCGGCTTGCACCTCGACCACGGCCGCCACACCATCACGCTCGACGCGGGTGACGGTGCCGGAGAAACGGTTGCGTGCCGACTGCGCCACGATGGGCCGCTCCGAACCGTCGCGCCGACGTGCGGCGGCCAGCCGCGACACATCAGCCTGGGCGACGGTGCGTTGCCCACCTTGCGTCAGTTGCACCTCGATCCGCCCCGCCTCGGCCCAACGACGCAAGGTGTCGGCGCTCACGCCGAGCTGTTTGGCGGCCTCTCCGAGGCGTAGCCGTGTGCCCCCGCCGGTATCTCGCTTTGCGATACTCATACAGTTGATTATGCCGCAAACAGTGCGATAAGCGCGAGATAGGCGCTACAGGTCGCAAGCGTTCAGTAGCTGCGATGATTCGATGTTTGGCCACCTGTGCGCGTTTGACCACCACGCACGTAACCAACCAGTTCACGGCGCCGAGGGTAAGGGACTTGCCTGGCAGTCCCGCTTTCTGCCGGATGTGCGTGTGGTATGCCTCCGAGGCAAGCGAGCGGCGTGGATGGCGGACTCGATGCCGGTTACGTGACTGCCAGGCAAACACGGGTCGGAGCGCAGGAGCGGGAACAGGGCCGCCGCGGACGATCCGCCGGTCAGTGCCAGGTGCGCCACGCCGCGCCTGGCGATCCCGGGGCGCAAGCCATCGATGAGCAGGTCGAGCGCACGCGTCGCGATGGCATCACGGTCGCCACAGCGCAGCACCGAGGTCCGCATCATCGGGTGCCATTCCCGATCAACGCCACCGCTTTCTCCAGGGCCTGGGCGAAGAGCCGGTCGTGCCCGGTGCGGTCGAGCGAATCGGCCAGGTAGGGCACCTCCTCGAACGGCTCCAGCTGGGAGGCGCGTCGGATGACGGAGGCACCATTCCAGTCGGCGGTCGCCAGCAGGTGGTCGGCCTGGCGCGTGACATTGACGTGGGTGTGGGCGTCCGCCCGGCCTGCCTCCAGCTCGACGCGCACCACCGAACCGGTCGCACGCACGGCACCGCTGTACTCGACCTCCACGGGCCGGATCTCGACATCGATGGTGCGCTTGCCTGAGCGCACGCGGGCGCGCCAGGTGTCGTCGTCGCCCGCGTGCAGCGGCTCCAGCACCCCCATCCGCAGCCGCGACATCAGCCAGCCCACGAAGAGCACTGCACGCGACAGGCGCACCTGGCCGCCCGGCCGCGCCACGTCGACACGGATCGACTTCAGATAGCGCAGCTCACGAACCAGCAGCGGGTGGTCGAAGCAGCCCGCCAGCAGCTCCCGCCACAGCATCAGTCGCATCCAGCTGACATCGTGGATGACGAGGCCGCTGTAGACCGCATCGGACATGGCCACCAGGCGTGCCATACCGTGGCCGCGGAAGTGCCCCGAATCGACGAACAGACGGTCGCACTCGGCGGCCAGCTCCTCGAAGTCGGGTCGGCCGAAGGGCACGTCGTCGGGCCACCACAGCACCACTGGCAGGTCGTGGATCAGTAGCGGCGCGACCGTGCTGGAGAGGTGCTGGGCCAGCTCGCCCCCCACCTTGATGAGGATCTCTTCAGTGCAGATCTCGCTCGAACCGCGTTCGGGCAACTGGCAGGAGGCGTAGACGTGAGCCTCGAAGCTGGCCGGGCCATCGGGATCGGTGGGGGAGAGCACGACCGCGCGCGAGGGGTGGCGCGCGGCCAGCGTCGATACCGTAGCCATGGCGCGTTCGACCATCTCCGGTCGCGGCGCGATCACCACCAGGGTCAGCACTGATGTCCGCGTGCGCACGCGGACACCCTCGGCCTCGTCGCCGGGTAGGTGTGTGGCCAGCCGCGGGTCGCCGTGGGCGAAGGCATGTCCGGCTTCGCCGCCGATGGTGTCGTGCCGTGCTTCCTCGGCAACGCGTCCCCACAAGCTTGAGAGGGCATCGGTGGTGGCGCGGATCGAATCGGTGCGGATGTGCCAGCGCCAGGTGCCGGACTCGTCGAACGCGATCGGTTCTACAGCCTTCGCCATCGCCTTCCGTCCCGCTGGAGCAACCGGTCTGCGGCGTCCGGCCCCCAACTGCCGGCTTCATAGGGCTGGAGGCTGCCGTCGAGCTTGCCGAAGGCGGAGCGGCGTCCGGCCCCCTTGTCCTTACCCTTCTCGGTCCCGCCGCCGGCCCCCCACTCGTGCCACATCTCGTTGAGCGGCGTGACCAGGCTCCAGGCCGCCTCCACCTCGTCGGCGCGGGTGAATAGCGAGGCATCGCCGAGCATGGCGTCAAGCAGCAGCGTCTCGTAGGCCTCGGGGGCGTCAGACAGGAACGTCGATCCGTACGTGAAGTCCATGTTCACCGAGCGCACGTCGAGGCCCAGGTCCGGCACCTTGGCGGCGAAGCGCAGCAGGATGCCCTCGTCGGGCTGGATGCGCATGGCCAGCACGTTGGGCTCAGGATCCGAGGCGCTTTCTCGGAACAGCGTCAGCGGTGGCTGGTTGAACTGGATGGCGATCTCGGTGGCGCGTCTGGGCAGGTGCTTGCCGGTCCGCAGGTAGAAGGGCACGCCGGCCCAGCGCCAGTTCTCCACCTCCAAGCGCAACGCCACGTAGGTCTCCACGCTGGAGTCGGGTGCTACGGCAGCCTCCTCGCGGTAGCCCTCGACCTTGCGGTCGGCGACCCAGCCTCCCTCGTACTGGCCGCGCACCACGTCGCTGTGGATGCGACCCGGCGACCAGTCGGTATCGATGGCGCGCAGGACGCGCACCTTCTCATCGCGCAACGCGTCAGCCTCGAAGTTGATGGGTGGCTCCATGGCCACCAGGCTGAGCAGCTGCAGCATGTGGTTCTGCAGGATGTCGCGGCTGGCACCAGCCTCCTCGTAGAAGGCGCCGCGCGTCTCGACGCCCAGGTCCTCGGCCACGGTGATCTGCACATGGTCCACGTAGCGCCGGTTCCAGACCGGTTCGAAGATGCCGTTGGCGAAGCGGAAGACGAGGAGGTTACGGACCGTGTCCTTGCCCAGGTAGTGGTCGATGCGGTAGACCTGCGACTCGTCGAAGGAGCGCATGACCGCGTCATTGAGATCATGCCCGGACTCCAGGTCGTGTCCGAATGGTTTCTCGATGACGATGCGGCTCCAGGAGCCTTCGCGGTCGGCCAGTCCTGCTGCACCCAGGTTGGCCACGATCTCCTCGTAGGCGCTGGGAGGCGTGGCCAGGTAGAAGAGCCGATTGCCGCGACAACCGGCAGCAGCGTCGATCTGGTCGAGGCGCTCGGCCAGGCGAGCGTAGTCAGCAGGCTTGCCGAAGTCGCCCTGCTGGTAATGGATGGTCTGGGCAAAATCGGTCCACAGCGCCGACTCGACCGGGTTGCGAGAGTGCTCGCCCACAGCCTTGCGCATCTCCTCCGCGAAGACAGCGTCGGTGTAGGGGCGTCGTGAGTAGCCTACGATGCTGGTCTCGTGTGGCAGCAGCCCGGCGCGGTGCAGGTTGTAGAAGGCGGGGAAGATCTTGCGGTGGGCAAGGTCGCCGGTGGCGCCGAAGACGACCACGATGGCCGGGTCCGGCACGCGCTCGAGTCGGGTACCAGCTCGCAGTGGATTGGCGCTTTCCGTATCCTCCGCCGCAGCACGGTGCATCACGTGGCGACCTCGGCCAACGCTTCCACGGGTGCGGCCCTGCTTAGCGCTCCCGCGCGTGCCGCCTTGGCTAGCGCTCCCGCGCGTAGCGCCGGTGTCGGCGTCTTGGCTCTTGGCCGAGTCCCTGGTGGCCATTAGGCCAACGCTTGGGAGAAGGCCGCCAGCAGCTCGTTGAGACCGGCGTCGGCGTCATCTCCGAGGTCGATCCGGATGGCCGGCAGGTCGTGATCGCCGAAGGCCGCGAAGTCGCCCATGGCTTGGGCATCGATGAGCACCCCGAAGGTCTCGTGCCGCTTGGGGATCTCGATGTCGTGCGGATGGCCGTTGGTGAGCTGGATGAAGCAGCCGCTGGGCGCACCACCCTTGTGCAGCTGGCCGGTGGAGTGCAGGAAGCGAGGGCCATAGCCCAACGTGGTGGCCTTGGTGGTGCCGTCGCGCAGGTTAGCCTGCAGTGCCCGCAGCAAGTCCGTTCGCGTCTCGGTGGGCGCGATATAGGCACCGATCTGGAAGTAGCCGGCATCGGGCGCACGTCCGACGTGCTCGCGCAGCAGCTCCACGAAGTCCATCGTGCCGCCGCCTTGCTTCCAGGCCCGTAGTGAGCCGCGGCTAGCGCTGGGTTGCGGTTCCGGTAGTCGGCCTTCCTTGGCATAGGCATCCAGCACGGTCTTGGTGTTCTGCTTGGATTCGGTGACGTTGGGCTCGTCGAATGGATCCACACCCAGGCCGATGCCGGCAACGGCGGTGGCGAACTCCCAGCGGAAGAACTCGGCCGCTACCCAGGAGGCGTCATCGAGGCGGATATCGATGAGCGGATGGCCGGCAGCGGTCAACGCGGCCAGCTTGGCATCGATGTCGGTATGCCACTCGGAATCGCTGGCGGGCCCCAGGCGCACGAAGACGCGGTCGTTGCCGTACACCTCGGGTGCCGCCAGTGGCTCGCCGTCGACGGGCACGATCCCCGCGCCCTCTTTGCCGGTGGACTCGGCGATGAGCTGTTCGAGCCACGCTCCCAGCGGTGCCAGGTCAGGCTCGATGACGAAGGTCAGCTTGTCGCGACCTGCCTTGGCCAGCGCCGACAGGACGGCACCCAGCAGCAACGCGGGGTTGTCGTCGGAGTCGGCCTTGGTGGACTCGGCCATGATGCGAGCGTCCTCGAGCAGCGGGTCGAGGTCGAGCGCCAGGAGCGCCGCCGGCACCAGGCCCACGTAGGTCAAGGCGCTATAGCGGCCGCCCACATCGGCAGGATTGAGGAACGTCTCGCGAAAGTAGCTGGCGTGTGGGATGGCTTCGAGCGATGCTCCCGGGTCGGAGATGGAGACGAAGCCATCGCCGGCCTTGGTTCGAGGGAAGCGGCCGACCCGGCCCTCCTCAGCCTCCCAGAAGTGGGCCACGAACGCCAGCGTTTCGGTCGTGCTGCCGGACTTGGTGGCGATGATGCGCAGGGTCCGTTCAGGGTCGAGGGCTTGGTCATAGGCGGCCACGGCGGCGGGGTCGGTCGAATCAAGCACGTGGACGTTGAGGCCCTTGTCCGAGTCGGGGTAGACGAGGGTCAACACCTCTGGTGCCAGCGAGGAACCGCCCATGCCGCACACCAGCACGTCGGTGTAACCCTCGCGGGCCGCGGCCTCGCCGAAGGCGGTCAGCTCGGCGACCTCGTCCACGAACGCGGTCGGCGCATCCAGCCAGCCGAGACGGTTTTCGATGGTCGCCGCGACCGCCTCATCCTGGGTCCACAGACTGGTGTCGCGCGCCCAGATCCGGCTGGCCCAGCGTTCGCCGACCCCCTTGGCGATGGCCTCGTCGACGCCGGCCTGCAGCGACGCCGGCAGTGTCAGTCTCGTGTCCATCTACCGAGCCTCCGCCACATCGAGCGTGGCGCCGTGATGCTCAGCCTCGGGCGAGATGACACCCCGGATGTCTCCCGCCAACACGCCGCGAGCGATACGGGCGACGTTTTCAGCGCTGAAGCCGAACCGCTCGAAGATCTGCTCGGCCGGAGCCGACATGCCGTAGCGGTCGATGGCCATGATGGCACCGTCCCGAGTATTGACCCAGCGATCCCAGCCCAGCGACACGCCGGCCTCGATGGACACGCGGGCGGTCACCGATAGTGGCAGGACCTCGTCACGGTAGGCGGCCGGCTGCGCCTCGAAGCGCTCCCAGCTGGGCATCGACACGACCCGCGTCGGCACACCTTCCGCTGTCAGGGTCTCCCGCGCGGCCATGGCCAGGTGCAGCTCGGAGCCGGTGGCGAGCAGGATCAGCTCGGGAGCGGTCACGCTGCCATCGGCCTTGGCCGCGTCTGCCAACACGTAGCCACCAGCGCGAACACCGTCCCGGGCCAGCTTGTCCGTGCCTGGCAGGACCGGCAGCTTCTGACGGGTGAGGGCCAGCGCAGTGGGGCCACGTCGGTTCTCCAGGGCTAGTGCCCAGGCCGCTGCTGACTCATTGGCATCACCCGGCCGCACGAACGTCAGGTTGGGGATGGCGCGCAGTGCGGCGTAGTGCTCCACCGGCTGGTGGGTGGGGCCGTCCTCGCCCACGCCGACCGAGTCGTGCGTCCAGACGTACAGGACCCGCAGGCCCGACAGCGCCGCCAGGCGGACCGATCCGCGCATGTAATCGCTGAAGGGCAGGAAGGTGGAGACGAAGGGGATGAGGCCGCCGTGATAGGCGATGCCGTTGGCGATGCCGCCCATGGCGTGCTCGCGCACACCGTAGCGGATGTTGCGGCCGCTCTCGTCGGCACTGAAGACGCCGCCGCCCTCCATGTCGGTGAGGTTGGAACCTGACAGGTCGGCAGAGCCGCCGAGGAGCTCGGGCACGTTGTCCTTGAGGCCGGCGATGGCGTTCTTCGAGGCGTTGCGGGTGGCGAGGCTGTCATCCTCGACCGAGTAGGCCGGCAGGTCGGCATCCCAGTCAGCCGCCAGCACGCCGTCGTAGCGACGACGCAGCTCGGCAGCGGCATCCGGGAAAGCATCAGCGTAAGCCGTGAACCGCTTCTCCCATTCGGCCACCAGCTCCTCACCCTCCTCGGCCGCGGCACGGAAGTGGCCGAGCACCTCGGGCGCGATGTCGAAGGTGGCATCGGGGTCCAGGCCGTAGGCTTCCTTGGTGAGGCGGACCTCTTCGGGACCCAGCGGCGATCCGTGCACCTTGAAGGTGCCGGCCTTGTTGGGCGATCCGAATCCGATGGTCGTGTGGACGGCGATGATCGAAGGCCGATCGTCAGCCCGAGCAGCCTCGATGGCGTCCGCGATGGCGTCGGTGTCCTCCCCATCCTCCACGCGCTGGGTATGCCAAGCGTACGCGTCGAAGCGTTCCAGCACGTTCTCCGACCAGGCCATGGAGGTGGGGCCGTCAAGCTGGACGTCATTGTCGTCATAGAGCGCGATGAGCTTGCCCAGCTTCAGATGCCCCGCGAGGCTGGCGGCCTCGGCGGTGATGCCCTCCTGCAGATCGCCATCGGAGCAGATGGTGTAGGTGCGGTGGTCGATCAGCTCGTGGCCGGGCCGGTTGAACTCGGCCGCCAGACGACGCTCCGCGATGGCCATACCGATGGCATTGGCGAAGCCCTGGCCCAGGGGGCCGGTGGTGGCCTCCACGCCGGGCGTCATGCCGTACTCGGGGTGGCCCGGTGTGCGTGATCCCATCTGGCGGAAGTGCTTGAGCTCCTCGAGCGGCAGGTCGTAGCCGGTCAGGTGCAGCATCGAGTAGAGCAACATGCTGGCATGGCCCGCGGAGAGCACGAAGCGGTCGCGATCGAGCCAGTCAGGACGCGTGGGAGCGTGCTTCAGGAACTCGGTCCACAGCACATACGTCATCGGCGCGGCGCCCATGGGGGCACCGGGGTGGCCGCTGTTGGCGGCCTGGACGCCGTCGATGGCGAGCGCGCGGATGGTGTTGATGGCCTTCTGCTGGTCGAAAGGCGTGGTGCTGCCGTCCAAAGGTCGTGCTCCTTGAGGCTGTGGGGTCGCTGGGCTGGGATGGCTGTCAGAGACCCCATTCTACTGGCCGAGGGGAGCGGGCAGTCGCGAACGCTGGTCTGCCGCGCGCCCGTCGCTCGGTCTCAAGCATCGATCGGTCGTACCCCGAGCACGTATGCTGCGCGTCCATGAGCCAGACACAGCCGCGCCTGGTGGCGCTGGGCGACCTGCTGCTCGACGTGGTGGTGACACCGGCGCGGCCCATCGAGCGCGGTACCGACGTGCCTGGGAGCGTGAGCTTCCGACGCGGTGGTTCGGCCGCCAACACTTGCGCAGCTTTCGTTCGTGTCGGCGGTGCGGCGTCCCTTGTCACCTGCCTCGGCGACGACGTCTGGGCCGCCCGTCTTTCAGCGTCGTTGCGGGCCGAGGGCGTGCGTGTCCACGCCGTGCGCCGGGCCGGAGAAAGCGGACGCCTGGCGGCCCTCATCGAGGAGCGCGGCGAGCGATCGTTCGTGACCGCGCGCGGTGTGGCCGACGGCCTTGAGCCGGGTCAGGTCCAGGCGTCGTGGCTGCGTGGCGCTGACGTCCTGCATGTGCCGGCCTACTCGTTGTTCGGCGAGCCTATCGGCGCGGCCGCGGTGCACACGGCGGGCCTGGCACGCAGTGTCGGTGTGCTGGTGAGCTGCGACCTGTCGTCGAAAGGGCCGCTGTTGGCATTCGGGTTGCGACGAGCGCGTGCGCGCATCGCAGATCTCCGGCCGGACGTGCTCTTCGCCAACCGTGAAGAAGCAGCCGCACTGTTGCGTCAGCCCGGTCGGCGAGCCTGGGTAGGTCTGCTGGCGCATGCCCCTCAGGTGGTGGTGAAGGACGGCGTGTGGGGCTGCCGGGTGTTGTGGAACGAGGATGGCGCGACCCGCCAGTTGGACGTGGCTGCGCAGAGCGTGGGATCGAAGGTCGATAGCACCGGTGCCGGGGATGCGTTCGCGGCCGGGTTCCTGCATTCGCTCATCCGTTCCGGTGGTCGCGATGCGGCGCACCGTGACCTCGTCCTCCGCCGCGCCGCCATGGTCGGGCACCGTACGGCTGCTGACGCGCTGCGCCGCGGCCGGCCGGAGATCAAGCTCGGCTGAGCGAAAGCTCGGCCGAGGGACACTCTGCAGTCGCATGCCGGAGCCCAGCCTCGTGGGTCGAGGGCCAAACACGCGAGTACCTCCCGGGTACGCTTAACGCGTGACGATCGACGACCTGCTGCTGATCCACACTGCTGTCCGTGCCGCTATCGACGAGGGTCGCGCCGCGGTGGCGCTCGACTCCACCATGACCACACCCGGCCTGCCTCGCCCCGACTACCGGGGTGCGGCCATGATGTCCGCGGCCGCCGTGCGCGATGCGGGAGCGGTGCCGGCCACCGTGGCGACCCACGACGGCCGCCTCCGGGTCGGCTTGGACGAGGAAGCGTTGGCCGAGCTGGCCGCTGCGCGTGACATCCCCAAGGTGTCCCGCCAGAACCTCGCCGGCGTGCTGACCCGCCCGGGCTGGGGTGGCACCACCGTCTCGGCCACGATGATCGCGGCGCACCTGGCCGGCATCGAGGTCTTTGCCACCGGCGGCATCGGCGGCGTCCATCGGGGAGGGGAGTCGTCGCTGGATATCAGTGCCGACCTGGATGAGCTGGCGCGCACGCCGGTGACCGTGGTGTGCGCCGGACCCAAGTCCATCCTCGACGTCGGCCGTACCCTCGAATCGCTCGAGACCCGTGGCGTGCCGGTGGTGGCCTGGGGGAGTGATGAGGTGGCCGGCTTCTACAGCCGCGGCAGCGGCCACCGCGCTCCGCTCCGCGTGGATGATGCGGCCGAGGCTGCCAGGCTCATCCGCAACCAGCGTCTGCTCGGCCTCGGCACAGGCGTGCTGATCACCCTGCCGCTGCCGGAAGACCTGGCACTCCCGGCCGACGAGGTCGCCGCTGCGGTGGCGCAAGCCGAAGCAGATGCACACCGGCGTGGCATCCACGGTCCCGCCAGCACGCCGTTCGTGCTCGGCCGCATGGCCGAGATCACGCAGGGTCGGAGCGTTCGCGCCAACCTCGAGATCATCGCACGTGACGCGGCGGTCGCCGGCCGCATCGCCGTGGCGCTCGCCAAGGCAGTCTGAACGCGAATGAGTAGCGCGAGCGCACCCGGACCTCAGTACCGGTCGGGAGACGCCGGTCGTTCATTGCCATGCGGCGCGCTCGCGTCTATCGTCAGCACCACATCCGTCAGCGCCGTGCGCCTGCGCGCTCGACGG
>JBBSAV010000005.1:0-58313 GCA_038251965.1 Candidatus Limnocylindrales bacterium | reverse complement strand
TTTAGGGCCATCGTCCTCGACAGCAGCGGCGATCCCCAGCCGCGCCGGACAGGAGCACCACGATGAACGACTTCCAGATGCGCGCCCTTGCCAGCGACCACATTCAGCACTTGCGCGACGAGGCCGACCGCCAGCGGCTGGCGAACGACCGGGCACCGCGGACCCGCCGGTCTGCCCCCGCTCGCCCTCGCGGCTCACTGCTTCCGCGCATCGTGGCGCTGCTCGGGCGCGCGAGCGCCTGACGGTCCGATCGCGTGATCAGCTGGGTGCGACCTCTATGATCGGGGCCATGGCGCGCAGGATGAGCAGCCCCGTGATGGTCGGCCGGACCGAGGTCGCGCTGCAGCTCCAGGCTGCCGTCGAGGCCTCCCGCCAAGGCGAGCCGCGACACATCGTCGTGGGGGGTGAAGCCGGCGTGGGCAAGACGCGCCTACTGACCGAAGCGCGCGCGGTCGCCGAAGCAGGCGCTGCCATGGTGCTCGTCGGCGGCTGCGTCTCGGTCGGTGATGAAGGGTTGCCCTTCGCCCCGTACACGGAGGTTCTGCGTTCCCTAGTGGCGCGCGAAGGTGCCGACCGCCTGGCTTCGGCGGCGGGTCGTGCCGCCGGTGACTTGGCTCGCCTGGTGCCGGCGCTCGGCTCCGGCGAAGCCCTGCCCATCGGGGAGTTGTGGGCGCAGGCGCGCCTGTTCGAGGCGTTGCTGGGGCTCCTCCGCCGCTGTTCGGCGCAGGAACCGCTGGTCCTCCAACTGGAGGATCTGCACTGGGCCGACGCCGGCACCCTCGCCGCGACGTCGTTCCTGCTTCGTGCCATCGAGCACGAGCCCATCACCATCATGGCCACGTTCCGTACCGACGAGATCACCCGGCGCCATCCGCTGCGACCGTGGCTGGCTGAGATGTCGCGGTTGGGGGCGGTCGAACGCATCGACCTCGAACCGCTGTCCGAGCCCCAGATCGCTCTGCTCGTGCGCACCATCATCGATGAGGATCTTGCGTCCGACGAGATCGCCGCCATCCAGTTGCGCTCCGATGGCAATCCCTTCTTCATCGAGGAACTGCTTGCCTCGCGCATCCACGGCGGTGAGGCCTTGCCGGGAGGGCTGCGCGATGTGCTGCTCGCCCGCATCGATACGCTTCCGGAGTCGGCTCAGCATTTGCTCGGCATCGCTGCGGTGGGCGGGCGGGTCGTCGAGCACGAGGCCCTCGTCGAGGTCGCCGGCGAGGACGGCGACGCCGTTCGGCAGGATCTGCGACAGCTCGTCGACGCAGGGTTGCTCGTTCCCACGCGGGCGCTCGACGATGATGACGCCTACGGCTTCCGCCACGCACTGTTGCAGGAAGCGGTCTACGACGCGATGCTGCCGACCGAGCGACGCCGTCTCCACCGGGACTGGGGCGAGACGCTGGCCAGCCACGACGCGGCCGCGGCCATGGGTGCCGCCTACCGGCTGCAGCTCGCCCACCACTGGCGCGAGGCTCGCGACGCCCGGGCTCTGCCGGCATCGATCAGCGCCGGTGACGCGGCCATGGAGGGCTTCTCCTACGGCATCGCCGCGCGCGAGTACGAGGAAGCCCTGCTGCTCTGGGGCGACAACGAGCCCGTCAACGGCAGCGACGTCGACCACGTGGCCCTGCTCGAGCGTTCTTCCCGCGCCGCCTACATGGCCGCTGAGTACCGGCGCGCTGTGGCCACCTGCCGCGAGGCGATCGCCGAGCTTGGGGACGCTGACGAAGCACGGCTCACGACCTTGCTCATCCTGCTGGGTCGGACGCTCTGGGTCGCCGGCGATTGGACGGCGAGCATCGACGCGTACGCGGAGGCGCTCCGTATCGCTCCGTCGGAGCCGCCCATCATGCGCGCTCGCGCCCTGGCTGGACTGGGCCAGGTCCACATGCTTCATGGCCGCCTGGCCGAGGCGCGCCCGCTCTGCGAGGAGGCGGTCAAGCTGGCCCGCTCCGTCGGTGCGCGTGACCTGGAAGGCCACGCCCTGAACACGCTCGGCCTCGTTCTCGCCGCTCTTGGCGAGGCCGAGGCCGGCATCAGCTCGAGCGAGGCCGCCTTGCGCATCGCACTGGAACTGGGTCTACCCGATGACATCGGCCGCGCACATGTCAACCTGGCCGAGGCGCACTTCTGGGCCGGATACGCGGAGCGAGCTCTGGCGTCCGGCCTCGAGGGTATCCGTGCGGCAGCCGACTGGGGTGTGGCGCGCGGCTACGGCGCCTACATCGGCTACGGCGCGGTCCAGTCCGCCTTCGAGTGTGGTGAGTGGTCCGAGGCGGCCCGTCTCCTGGCTGAGGCCGACCGCACGGGCAGCCCGGGGGATGGGGCCCTCGTCTACCGGGCCACCTATGCGCTCGAGCTGTTGGCCTGCCTAGGGGACGAAGAGGCTGCGTCGTTGTGGCCCCGGGTGCGCGAGATGGTGTCGTCAGGGCCCTCGAGTGACAACCTCGGCACGATCTATCTCGGCGGCATCGAGCGGGCTGCCTTCGCTGAGCGCTACCACGAGGCCGTGGAGATCACCTGGGAAGGCTTCGAGGTCATCCTTCTCGGTGAGTCTCCGCTGCGCTACAGCGAGCTGGCCCGCGTGGCAGCGTGGCCGGTCGCCGAGACGGGACGATCAGCGCTCGCAGCCGGTGATGCCGGGGCCGCCAAGGTCGCCGCCGACCGCATGGCTCAGCTGGTCGGCTTGGCACGTCAGTGGCGTGCGCAGATCGGCAGCCCCGATAGTCGGTTGGGACGCGTGCTCGAGCTCAATGCGCTGCAGGTCGAAGCAGAGCAGGCGCGCATGTTGGGCCCGTCGCCGCTGCCGGCTTGGCGATCGGTGGCGGACGGATGGTCTGACATCGGGCGCCCCTTCCGCTCGGCCATGGCAAGGTGGCGTGAGGCAGAGGCGGCCGCGGCTGCCGGCGAGCGGGACGTGGCTGCGGCGGCTCTTCGTGAGGCCCATGGCATCGCCATGAAGCTCGGCGCCAAGCCGCTGCTCGGCCATCTGGACGTCATGGCTCGGCGCCTTCGCGTTCGGCTCGGTGGCACGAGCGCCGTCCCCACCATCGCACCTGACCGCGCCTACGGGCTAACCCCCCGTGAACGCGAGGTGCTGAACGAGGTCGCGGCTGGCCGCACCAATCGCGAGATCGCCGCGAACCTCTTCATCAGCGAGTCCACGGCCGGCGTCCATGTCTCCAACATCCTCGGCAAGCTGGGCGTCTCGACCCGCACCGAGGCCGCCCGCGTCGCCCTCGACCAAGGCCTGTCCGGCGACTGAGGCGGCGATCCACCGCCGCTGGTGCGGCCACGGGTATCGTCCCTGCGGTCCGTGCACCCACGAGTGCCTACATAGCGCTCATATAGGGCTATGATGGTCAGCATGAAGACCGTCAGCGCCCTCGATGTCCGCAAACACTTCGGCCGTCTGCTCGACGAGGCAGCTGCCGGCGAGCGCATCGTCATCGAGCGTGCCGGCCAGCCCCGCGCGGCATTGGTGTCGCTCGAAGACCTGCGGCTGCTTGATCCCGAGGAGCAGCGTGCGAAGCAGAAGGCGGCGCTTGGGGAGCTCCGGCGTCTGGCACGGCTTCGACCCGCGCCGCCCGGATTCGACGCGACAGCGACCATCCGTCAGATGCGGGACGGGCGCACCGGACGCATGGTCGCGCCGATCGAGTCACCAGCGGAGCCCACGTGAGCTTCGTGCGTCCGCTCACGGCCGTGGTGGTCGATGCGTCATCCATGCTGGAGGCATTGAGCGGCAACCCGGACTGGATCGATCGCCTCGACGCCTGGCTGGACGCCGACGCAATGCTCCTGGCCCCGACGCACTTCCGTGTCGAGGCCGCGAATGGCCTGCTCAAGGGCATGCGCCTTGATGCTGCGGAGGTGGTCAGCCGACTTCAGCAGCTATTCGCGGCAGGAGTCCAGCAAGCCGAGCGTGGACTCGACGGCCTCTACGACTCGGTCGAATTGGCCGCCAAACATGACTTGACGGTCTGCGACGCCGCGTACTTGCAGTTGGCGCTCGATGTCGACGGCGAGCTTGCGACCTGTGACCGCGCACTCGCTCGGGCAGCCCGCGCGGAGGGTGTGGCCGTCATCGGTTAGCGCGAGTCCAGCGATCGGTGCTACGTCAGCGGTCGGCGCTACCTTGGCGACGATCGCTTCTTCGTATCGCAAGGACGGATCTCGCCGGAGCCGCGGATCACCAGTCGCGTCGAGATCGTACGGTGCTGGCTGGGCCCGCTGTAGCCGTCGAGCCTTGCGAAGAGGAGCTCGGCCGCAGTCCGGCCGATGGCATAGGGATCCTGGGCCACCACCGTGACGCCTGGATCGAGCATGCTCGCCAACTCGATGTCATCGAAACCGACCAGTGCCACGAGATGCTGCAGGTCCTGTCCATGGAGGGCGTGGATAGCGCCGATGGTGACCAGGTTCTGGCTCGCGAACAGCGCCGTCGGCCCCACATCGGCCGGCAATCGCAGCAGGCTCTCGGCGGCGTGCTGCGCAGCCTCGCGAGCGCGGAGGTCCCGGCGAACGAGTCGTGGATCGATCTCGATGCCGGCGTTGCGTAGGGCGTCGACGTACCCCTTGTAGCGGTCCTGCGCGGTCGCGATCTCGGTCAGGTCGCCGAGGAAGGCGATGCGGCGGTGTCCCGCCTCGATGAGATGCGCCACAGCCTCAAGGGCGCCCTCACGATTGGTCGCCAGCACCGTATCGGCATCGAGGAATCTGGGAGGCCTGTCGACGAAGACGGTGGCCAGGCCGGCCTGCATGTCGGCGCGCAGGTATGACTGGTCGGTGCTGGTAGGCACGATGACAAGGCCATCGACCCGTCGTTGCATCATCGCCCGTGCGACTTCGCGCTCCCGTTCGGGGTCCTCGTCGAGGCTCGTGGTCAGGACGGCCAGGCCACGTTCGCTGGCGGCGTCGTCGATGGCGCGGTGGACAGCACCAGAGTAGGGGTTGGCGACGTTCTTCAGCATGAGGCCGAGCGTGGCGGTATGCCGGCCCCGCCGCAGGTTGGCGGCGGTCAGGTCCGGACGGTAGTCGAGCTGGCGCGCTGCTCGCTCGACCCGCGCGACCAGATCCACGGAGACGCCCGCCTCACCATTCACCACACGCGACACGGTCTTGATGCTGACCCCGGCCAGCGCCGCGACGTCGCGCATCGTGGCACGACGGTGCCGGGGCTCTCCGTCGCTGTTGGCTGACAACGTTGTCTGCCCGATCTGTGCCATTGCCCGAACCATAGGACATCGATCGCGCCGCAACAAGCCTCCCTGCAGTGTCCGGGGACAGTGACACCGGCCGCCCGACGGACAGCGATCCTGCCACTTGGGCCCCCTCGCCGCGTCACGCTTCCAGCGACGGCCGGCCTCCAGTCGTGGCCGGCCGCCGGCTTGGCGCCTGCTGGCCCGAGACGGGGTTCCAGCGCGCCCAGGTGCCACGGTGTCACCTGCGACCCGCCCCATGGGTGAGTGAGCGGAGCCGGGGACCGCTGCGGCCCACCGAGTCGTCGTCCCATGCACCCGGGTGGGTAGAACGACCGCTGCTCTGTCGTTTCACCCGCCCGATGGGTGAGACAGCAGAGCGACGCGCGAAGCTTCGTCGGATGACCCACCCCATGGGTCGGGCCGAGCGCCCCAGGCTGGTCGCCGCCTCATCGATCGTCAGCTCGTCGACCACCAGACAGGTGAGGATGGCGTGACGTCGCTGTGTCGGGCCGTCCAGGCTGATGGTCTCGCTCGTGTCCATGAATACGAGCGTGACGAAGACCCTGTCCCCTTGGTCGTGACCTCATCGCTGAGCTCCGACACACGACCCACGTGACAGTTGACATCGACATCGGCCGAGGACTACCGTGCCAGACAACGTTGTCGGATGACAACGGGAGGAGGCTGTCACCCAGGCAGTCGGAGCAAACAAGGAGGCTCGCTCAAGCGATGACCCATTCCCGAAGCCGCTTCATGCGGCTGACCGTGATCGCCGCGACCGTGGCGCTGACCGCAGGGGCGCTCGGCACTGCCGCCGTGGTGGCCCAGGACGAGTCGCCTGCCGCCAGTGACATGGCGCTCGACGGCACCGGCGTCGACATCGAGTACATCGTCAAGGAGAACATCAACCCGTTCTGGGTCTGGCAGATCAACGGTGCGACGGCCGAGGCCCAGAAGCTCGGGGCCAACCTGCACGCCTGCTGGGGTGTCCAGGATCCCGATCCCGAGGGCCAGACCACCTGCATCGAGAACGCCATCTCTCGCGGCGCCAACACCATCATCATCGCGCCGGCCAACGCCGGTGTCACGCCGGCCATCGATCAGGCGCGTGAGGCGGGCCTCATGACCATCGCCATCGACACCAAGACCGATCCGGCCGATGCCGTCGACATGACCTTCGCCACGGACAACTTCCAGGCCGGTCTCCTCATCGGCGAGTGGGCCAAGGCCAAGATGGGCGACGCGGCGGCGGACGCCGTGATCGGCCTCATCAACATCGACCCGTCCCAGCCGATCGTCGGCGTGCAGCGCAACCAGGGTTTCCTGCAGGGCTTCGGCGTCGACGTCGGCGACATCAACATGTGGGGCGACGAGACCGACCCGCGCATCGCCGGCCAGGAAATCGGCCACGGCAACCAGGAGGGTGGCCTCCAGGCGATGGAGCTGCTGCTCCAGAAGAACCCGGATATCAACGTCGTCTACACCATCAACGAGCCCACCGCAGCGGGCGCGATGCAGGCCCTCGAAGCCGCCGGCAAGACGTCTGACGATGTGCTGGTCCTCTCGGTGGACGGCGGCTGCGCCGGCGTGACCGACCTGCAGAACGGCATCATCGATGCCACGTCCATGCAGTTCCCGTCCCGCATGGCCGAGCTCAGCGTCGACTGGGCCGTGCGTAACGCCATGACCGGCGAGCTTCCGTCCCCGCAGGACAGCCCGTACTACGTCGAGGGCAACGACATCTACAACACGGGCGTCGAGCTCATCACCAACGACCCGCAGGAAGGCGTCCCCTCCGAGGACAGCACCTGGGGTCTCGAGAACTGCTGGGGCACCGCGTAATCGCCCGCTAGCACAGTCGAACGGGGTGGCCTCACAGCCACCCCGTTCACATATCTATCATCTACGCTTGGAGTCGTGCACACGACACCCGGAGAGGGCACAGTGATGAGGGGTACGGCATGAGCGGCCAGGAGGACCGCGACCAGGATCCGATCCGAGCCGAGCTGACAGCCGCTGACGTCGCCGGCGAGATCTCGGAACACGATCGGCAGCGACCGACGGCCCTGCAGCGCGTCCAGCGCATCCTGCACCGCTACCCGGCGCTCGGGCCGCTGTTCGTGCTGGTCATGATGCTGATCGCGTTCAGCTTCATGTCCGAGCGGTTCCTGCAGCCGTTCAACATGAGCCTGATCATCCAGCAGGTCACGGTCGTGGGCACGCTGGCCATCGGCCAGACCATCATCATCCTGACCGCCGGTATCGACCTCTCGGTCGGGGCCATCACCGTCTTCGTCTCGGTCATCATGGCCAAGCTGTCTGCGGACTACGGCGTGCCCGGCATCGCCGCCCTGCTCGTCGGATTCAGCTTCGGCACCGCGTGCGGCCTGCTCAACGGCCTGCTCATCACGCGGCTGCGACTCCCGCCCTTCATCGTCACGCTGGGCACGCTCAGCATCTTCTTCGCCCTGAACCTGTATGTGTCGGCCTCTACGACCATCCGCGGACGCGACATGGATCCGATCCTGACCGCGCTGGCGGGCAGGGATGGCACCATCGAAGTCCCATTCATCGACACGCCCATCCCGTACGCCTCGCTGGGCATGCTCGTGATATACGCCATCATGGCCTACGTCCTGCGCTATACCGCCTGGGGTCGCCACATCTACGCTACCGGCGACGACCCCGAGGCCACCCGGCTCACCGGCATCAAGGTCGATCGCGTGCTCGTCTCGGTCTATGCGGTTGCCGGTACCATCTACGCCATCGGCGCCTGGTTCCTCATCGGCCGCATCGGCGCAGCGAGCCCCCAGGTCGGCATCGGCTACAACCTCGATACCATCACCGCCGTCGTCATCGGCGGCACCAGCCTCTTCGGTGGCCGGGGCGTGGTCATCGGCACCCTGATCGGGGCCATCATCGTGGGTATGGCCCGCAACGGGCTGAGCCTCGCGGGCTTCGATCCGCTGTGGCAGGACTTCACCATCGGCGTGCTCGTCATCGTCGCGGTGACACTCGACCAATGGATCCGGAGGGTGAGCGCATGACCGTCGCCACGACCAAGGACATCCCGACGCCCACGCTGCAGGCGAGAGGGCTGGTCAAGAACTACGGCCGCGTTGTCGCGCTCGACGGCGCCAATCTCGAGCTCTATCCGGGTGAGGTGCTGGGGGTCATCGGCGATAACGGCGCCGGAAAATCCACGCTCATCAAGTGCTTTAGTGGCGCAGTCATCCCTGATGAGGGCGAGATCTACATCGACGGGGAGCTGGTCCACCTGCATTCGCCGGGCGATTCGATGGCGTCCGGCATCGAGACGGTCTACCAGACGCTCGCCATCTGTCCGGCACTCGATATCGGTACGAACCTCTTCCTGGGTCGGGAGAGGCGCAAGCCGGGCATCCTCGGCTCGGTCTTCCGCATGCTCGACCTCAGCGGCATGCGCGAGGCCGCGCGCAAGGAGATGTCCGATCTGGGGTTGCTCACCATCCAGGACATGAGCCAGGCCGTGGAGACACTCTCCGGCGGCCAACGGCAGGGCGTGGCTGTGGCCAGGGCGGCGGCCTTCGGGCAGCGTGTGATCATCATGGACGAGCCCACGGCCGCGCTCGGCGTCAAGGAGTCGCGCAAGGTGCTGCAGCTCATCAAGGACGTTCGCGACCGGGGCATCCCGGTGATCCTCATCAGCCACAACATGCCACACGTCTTCGAGGTGGCCGATCGCATCCACATCCACCGCCTGGGACGGCGCGTGGCCGTGGTCACCCCGCAGTCGCACACGATGACGGAGGCGGTGGCCATCATGACCGGCGCCACACCGGCGCAGATGACCGACGACGAGATGGCGCTGCCAGCATCCGCGAGGGCGGCCGCGTAGCCCGTGACGTCATCGAGACGTCTGGCCACACCAACAGCCTCAGTTCCCACGGTCGGTGAACCGCCCGGGCCACGCTTCGGTGTTCGTCGCCTTGATCGAAAGCTCGGCAATATCGCCGCGGGCCGCTATGAACCAGATGACTTCGTGCTCGCCGATGCCAAGGATGCGGACATGGGCTTCGGGGTAGCGGCAGCAGGACCGTTGCCCGATACACCCGAGCGTGAAGATGGCTCGGCGGGACCCGGATACTTTCGCACGCGCGACTCGTACCTTGACGCCATGCGCACGCTGGTGGGCCACGGCATTCTCGACATCGTCCTGACATCCGCATCCAACGGCGAGCGACTGGTCGCAAGTGGCTCGCTCGACGACGAAATCACCCTGGCGATCCGAGCCAATGACACGACGGACATCTGGCTGGGTCGCGGCGCCGGCTACCGTCGCTCGCCCTCACGTCCGTTTCGCAGCGTGGACCTTGCCGCGATCCAGCCGTTCTGCGATCTCGTCTTGTACTCCATCACCCTCAACAACGACCTCCAGCACGACCTCGATACGCTCGAGGCGTATCGCGAGTTCCGGATAGAAGCCGCGACGCTCGGAGTCCGGCACTTCCTCGAGGTCTTCGATCCCAACGACCCTGTCGATCTGGCGCCGGCCGAGATCCCAGCCTTCGTCAACGACTCGATCATCCGCGTGCTCGCGGGGATCACCACGGCGCAGCGTCCGGTCTTCCTGAAGGTGGCCTACAACGGTGCTGCAGCGCTCGACGAGCTGGTCGAACATGATCCTTCATTGGTGGTCGGAGTCCTTGGCGGGAATGCCGGTACGACGCGAGACACGTTCGAGCTGCTCCACCGCATCGAGGCACACGGCGGGCGCGTCGCACTCTTCGGGCGCAAGATCCAGGGCGCCGAGTCACAGCTGGAGCTGGTCAAGCTGATGCCGCTCGTGCTCCGCGGGGAGCTGACTCCGGAAGGTGCCGTCCGTCGCTATCACCGGACCCTCGCCGAGTCCGGCATCAACCCTCAGCGCCGTCTTGAGGAAGACCTGGCGCTCAGCGACCCTGTGCTGCTGTCCGACGATGCAGTCGGTCGAGGCTGAAGGACGCGGCCGCTAGACGTGCTTGCCGCGCGTCCAGCCCTTATCGCCGAGGGCCGCCTCTGCCACAGCTGCTGAGGACTCCTCCAAGGGTGTCGCCAGCGAGTCATTCCAGCGGTTGAGGAAGCCGTAGAGCGACACAGCCGCCAGGATCTCCACGATCTGCCCCTCGTCGAAGTGCTCGCGTAGCCGGTCGAAGTCGGCATCGGTCACGAGGTTCGGCACCGATGCGGCATGGACCGCGAAGTCCAGCGCTGCGCGCTCGGCCTCACTGAAGAGTTCGCTGGTCTGGTACTCCCAGACGGCCTCCAGCCTGGCCTGCTCGGCACCCGCGCGCTCGGCACCTTGCAGCGCGTGCGCCTGGCAATACTGGCAGCCGTGGGTGCGGCTGGCGATGTGGGCGACGAGGTTCTTCAGCTCTGCCGGCACGGTGCCTGAGGCCGGGTCCAGGACCGCCCGCCGCAGCGCGATGAAGCCCTGCACGATCTCCGGGCGGCGAGCCATGATGCGCAACCCGTTGGGCACGAACCCGAGGGTGCGCTGGTAGGTCTGTTCCACCGCTTCGAGTCCCTCGACCTGGTCGAGGGCGAGTGGTTCGAGTCGGGTCATGCTTGTCCTCCAATGCTGTGTGCGAGCCGAGCTGTTGGCGATGGATGGCAGGTCGGCACGACCGCGTGAAGCCTACGCGGGGCCGGCGACCTTGAGGTCGCTTGTGGAGGTGCGCGTCGCCTGGAGCGGTCACGCTGCATTCATCGATGGCGGATATGCTGCGTCTCCACCTGACCCTACAGGAGATCGCCGTGAGCAAGGTCCGAGTCGTCCCCATCGATCGCCATCGCGGTCTGCGCATGTTGTCCGTCGCGGCCGTCGCCCTTGGTGTCGCCCTGGTCCTGGGCACGGCTGTGACGCACGCGCAGGAGACCGCCGCACCCGCGAGCGAACAGCCCGCGGCAGCGGACATCGATGGCACCTGGACCATCGACACCGAGATCGGCGACTTCGCCGACTTCAGCAGCTCCTGGGTCGGGTTCCGGGTGGCCGAGGTGCTCGATCCGGGCGGTTCGGTCGATGCCGTGGGGCGGACGCCCGCGGTGAGTGGCCAGCTGGAGGCGGTCGGATCGGTCATCGAAAGCGCCACTATCGAGGCCGATCTCAGCGCCATCATCAGCGATCGACCGCGCCGTGATGACGCCATCCAGCGCGCGCTCGGCACCGGCCAGTTCCCGACCGCGACGTTCACTTCGGATAGTCCCGTGGACCTGGGTGTGGTGCCGGTCGATGGCGGGCCCTTCACGGCGTCGATGCCCGGCAGCCTCACCATCCGCGACGTCAGCCAGGACGTGACGTTGGAGCTGACCGGTCAGCGCGTCGGCGAGGTGGTCGTGGTGGTGGGCACGCTGCCGGTGGACTTCACCTCCTTCGGCGTGACCATGCCGAGCGCGCCCATCGTGGTGTCCGTCGCGGGCAACGGTGACCTCGAATGGCAGCTCTTCCTCAAGCGTGACGCAGCCATGGCCGACGAGAGCCCTGCCGCGGACATGCCGGCATCGGACACCCCGGCATCGGACGCTCCGGCCGAGTAGCTGCCTGGCGAACACACTCCAGCCGGGCAGGAATCCGGCAAACGGGCGAAAAGGGCACATCCCACGGGGCAGAACGGCTCTTGGCGCCGAACGTATCGACGGGGAGCCTGAGGCGCGATCGGAACTCATCTCTTTCGATCTGCAGGAGGATGTCATGCCCACGATCGACCAGGCCGTCGAAGCATTCCAGTCGTCTGCGCGTATCGCCGTCGCAGGCGTCTCGCGTCAGCTCGGTGGCGCTCACGCCAGCAATGGCATCTATTCGCGCTTCAAGGAGCGCGGTTACGAGGTCTTTCCGGTCAACCCCAACGCGGACACCATCATGGGCGACACCTGCTATCACAGCGTCAAGGACATCCCCGGCGGCGTCGATGCCGTCGTCATCGCTACCAATCCCAAGGCCTCGCTGGCAGTGGCCCAGGACTGCAAGGAAGCCGGTGTCACCAAGGTCTGGATCCACAAGAACTTCGGGGCCGGCAGCTATTCGGAAGAGGCTCACCAGTTCTGCCGCGACAACGGCATCACCGCCCTGGTGAGCTGTCCGCTCTGGTACGGCAAGACCGCCGACGGCTTCCACAAGTTCTTTGGCGCCACCTGTCGGCTGCTGCGCCAGGTTCCCAGCGAGATCTGACCCGGCCACAGCTGCCGTCGACCGATGGCGAGAGAGTCGATCGATCCGGTCGACGAGTCCCTCTCGGGAGATACGGTCATCGCCACGAGAGCCGTGATCGCCTTGGTCTACGCCTTGCCTATCGGCCTGTCCGTGCGATGACCGAAGGCAGCGGTCAGTCCGACGGAGCATTCTTCTGGTCCCGGCTGCGGCGAACCCCGTGGCGCCGGGCCATCCGCCAGGCGTGGCGGTCACATCGGAGGGTCGATCGGATGTTGTTGCCGGAGCGCCTCGAAGGCGCCGTCTACGGTCACCTCTGCGGCGACGCCCTGGGCGTTCCCTACGAGTTCATGTCTGGGAGCGACATCGGCACGGTCGAGTGGCGCGGCCACGGTTCCCATGACCAGCCACCGGGTACGTGGAGTGACGACGGCGCCTTGATGTTGGCGCTGCTCGACTCGCTGCTCAGCGTGGGCTTCGATACGGCCGACCAGGCGCGACGAGCCCTGGCCTGGCGAGATGAAGGTGCCTACGCGCCCGGCGGGCTCGTGTTCGACGTCGGCATCTCCACCTCGCAGGCGCTTCACGCGCTCCGATCGGGTACGCCGCCCGAGGAGGCCGGCGGTGTCGCTGCCAAGGGTAATGGCTCGCTCATGCGCATCCTGCCGTTGGCGCTGGTGCTGCGTGACATCGACGACGAGGATCTCGTGGACAAGGCGGTGCGGGCCTCCCGGGTCACCCATGGCAGTGCCGAAGCCCAGCTCGCCTGCGCGCTCTACGCCCTCATCGTCCGGCGGCTGCTGACTGGGGCAGAGGATCGCGCCGCGGTCCTCGACGACGCCCGGACCCGTGTCAGAGGCATCCTGACCGACGCAGGCTTGCCGGGCTCCAGGGAATCAGCCGCTCCTGCCGACGCCGTTGCCGCCCTCGACGCGTTCGAGGCCTGGCCAGGCCGCCAGGGGCGTGGTCATGTGGTGGACAGCTTCTGGTCGGCCTGGGACGTGTTTGCCGCAGCCCCGGACTACGCGTCGTGCGTGACGGCGGCTGTGCGCTACGGCGACGACACCGACACCACTGCCGCCATCGCCGGCGGCCTGGCGGGTGCCTGGTTCGGCGTCCATGCCATCCCTGCAGCGTGGCGCCGCGGCCTGCGCGACCGCTACATCGCACAAGATCTGGCCGACCGCCTGGTGGAGACGGACACGTCCCAGTGGGACGGAAACCCGTGGTGTACCTCAAGGCGGCAGCCGCTGCGGGTGGACATGCTGGACCTTGACGGCAGTGACCTGGGGCGCGCGGGAGGTCGCGTGGGCATGACCTTCTTGCCGGGCAAACGCTACCTGGGGTACTACAGCGGGCCGCACTGGCGGGACTTGGACACAGATGCGGTTCGCCTTGCTGAGCTTGGCGTGGACCTCGTGCTGTTGCACGTGGAGGACAAGGAGCTCGACCGCTGTCGTGTCCCCGACGTGGCTGACGCCTTGGACGCGCGCGGTGTCGAACTCATCCGCTTCCCTATCCCCGACCCACAGGTGCCACGCGATGACGGCGCCTACCGGGCGCTGCTGGCAGTGGTGTCCTCGCGTGTGCGCTCGGGCGAGACGCTGGCGATCGCCTGCCGGGGCGGCCTCGACCGTACCGGAATGACCGCCGCATGCCTGCTGCGCGAGGCCGGCCTGGACGCCGCCACAGCCATCGATCGTGTGCACGCGGCCCGACGGCACACGCTGACCATGCCCGACCAGTTGCGCTACGTACGCGAGTGGCCGCACGCCTGACGGCCGAGCCGCATCTCCACACGAACTCCATCTTCGGTCCATGGCAGGTGCGCATGGGCACGCCATGGTGGACCCATCGAACCGCTCGGACGCCTACATGGCGCCCCAACCAGATGGAGAACCGAACCATGCAGATCCGCTCGTCTCGCAACATCCTTGCCCTCTCGGCAGCCCTGGCACTCACCGCCTCCGCGTTGGCGCCGACCGCGGCCTTCGCCAAGGGCCCAGGGCCCGGCGCGGGCGCTTGTGACGCCGACTGCCCCAACGACCAGGCCCAGGTGCAGCGGCAGGCCCGTGCGCGGGACGGTTCCGGTACACGGACCGATACAGCCGCTAACGCCGGTGGTGGTGGGCAGGTCCAAGCGCGCGCCGGACAAGACCAAGGCCGAAGCCAGGCGCGCCGTGGCGATGACAGGGGCGGCCCGGCACGCGACACCGACGAGCGCGGTGCGGGACAGGGTCGCAACGGCAGCGCTAGCGTGGGCGCGGGCCGCGGCTGGGACAGCGACACGGTTCGCGGCCCGCAGGCGTGCGAAGACTGCCTGTTCGAGATGGGTACGCTCACCGACGACGACATCGCGGGACTCGTCTTCATGGCCAACGAAGAGAAGCTGGCACACGATGTCTACATGGCGTTCGCGGAGCTGTACGACCTGCCCACGTTCGAGCGTATCGCCATGTCGGAGGCGCGCCACCAGGTCGCAGTCGGGACCATCCTCGGACGCTACGGTATCGATGACCCCACGGCGGACCTCGCCCAAGGCGAGCTGAGAGACGCCGGCCTGCAGCAGCTCTACACCGACCTCATCGCCCAGGGCTCGACGAGCCTGGATGAAGCCCTGGCTGCTGCCGTCCAGATCGAGGTCGCCGACATCGCCGACCTGGAACAGCGCATGGTCGGGCTCGATGAGACCGCACTCGACGTCTTCAACATGTATTCGCACCTGCTGACCGCCAGCGGCTACCACCAGGCGGCATTCGAGAGCCTGTCCTAGACGGTCGCTCGCACCACGACCTGTACGTTCGCGCTCGAAGGCCGGCACTGTTCCCGGCCTTCGACGTACCATCGACGCCCCATGGTCCGCATCCTCGTCGTCGACGACGAACCCCACATCACCCAGGTTGTCAGCGCCTATCTGGTGCGTGAGGGCTATCGGGTCGATACGGCCGCCGATGGCGAGCAGGCCTACCAGCTGGCACGTTCGACCCAGCCTGATGTCCTCGTCCTCGATGTGATGCTGCCCGGTCGCTCGGGTTTCGAGGTCCTGCGGCAGCTGCGCGCGGATGGGATCGACAGCGCCGTGATCATGCTGACCGCGCGCGACGACGTCATCGACCGAGTGGCCGGCTTGGAGATGGGTGCCGACGACTACCTCACCAAGCCCTTCGAGCCGCGTGAGCTGGTGGCTCGCATCGGCGCGATCCTGCGGCGCCTCGATGAGTCACGCGCACTTCCCCTCGCTCGCGCCTTCCTCGACCTCACCATCGACTCCGACGCCCGTGAGGTCCGACGTGGCGATGTCGATATCCCCCTCACCCGTGTCGAGTTCGACCTCCTCGCCACGCTCGCCGAGCGACCGGGCACGGTGCTCGGCCGAGGCCAACTGGGTGAGCGCATCTTTGGCGAGGCCTTCGAGGCCGACGACCGCACCATCGACAGTCATGTCAAGAACCTGCGCCGCAAGCTCGGCCGGCCCTCCGCTGGAGGCGACTACATCGAGACCGTACGTGGCGTCGGCTACCGAGCCGCTCGGCGATGAGCCTGCGTATCCGTCTGGCACTGATCTTCGCGCTGGTGGCCATCGTCACCGGCAGCGCCATCGCGCTGGTGACCCCGGCCATCGTGGACCAGGGTTTTCGGCGGGCCGAGGTCGATGCTGCGCGTGGCAGCGGGCAAGGCATGGGCCAGGGGTTGGGACCGGGTCCTCGCGAAGGGCGCGGCCCTGGGCGCGCGCAGGAGGAGACGACGGTAGCCATCGTGCTGGTCGCGGCGGCCGCGGCGGCCGCGGCGTCGGTGCTCGGCTTCCTGGTGGCGGGGCGACTGGTGCGACCGTTGGGGCGGCTGCGCGACGCTGCTGCCGATGTCGCTGCCGGCAACCTCGATCGTCGCTCAGCGGTGGCTGAGCGGGGCGACGAGATCGGCGACCTGGGGCGCTCCTTCGACCGCATGGCCCAGGCACTGGAGCGCTCGGACGCCGCCCGGCGTCGCCTTTTCCAAGATGCAGCGCACGAGCTCAAGACGCCGCTCACCGTCATCGACGCCACCACCACCGCGATCCTTGATGGCGTCTACGAGCATGATGATCGGCACCTTGAGACCATCCGCGACCAGTCACACCTGCTGGCGCGTGTGGTCGATGATCTGCGCACCGTGAGTCTGGCCGAATCGGGGCAGATGCCGCTCCAGCTGGCCGAGGTCGACGCGGTCGAGGTCCTTGGCGCGGTGGCCCAGAGCTTTGGGCCCCGCGCGCAGTTCGCCGGCGTGCGTGTCAAGGTCGAGTCCGGAGGCGAGCCCGTCCTGGTTCGTGCTGATCGCGAGCGGCTGCGCCAGATGGTGGCTGCCCTGGTCGACAACGCGCTGCGGCACACGCCCGCGGGTGGCAGCATCGTGCTGGAGGCTTGGCCCGAGGAGGGCGCAGGGCGCTTGGCCGTGCGTGACACCGGACCCGGCATCCCCACTGAAGACCTGCCCTACGTGTTCGAGCGCTTCTACCGTGCTGATCCGGCACGAGCGCGTGTGCCAGGCACCTCAGGCCTGGGGCTGTCCATCGTCCGTGCGCTGGCCGATGCGCAAGGCGGCAGTGCCGGCGCCGAGAACGTGGCGCCACATGGTGCGCGCTTCTGGTTGCGACTCGGGTCGCCATCTGTCAAGGCCACCTGATACACACCCACAAGGCGTCCAGACTTCGTGCCTAAGGGACCGCGTGGACCGGCCACACGTCACTACCCATCGATCGCCGAGTCGATTGCAATAGGCATATGAATCCTGACTCCCCGACTCAGGATTGCGAGCATCGATCCTGCCGGTTTCTGACGCGCGCCTTCGCGCTCGGCCGTCCGGTCCCCAGGCGTTGCCGCAAGTCCTGCCCGGCTGCCGCATCGATCGTGGGTGTTGATGAGCTTGGTCGTGGCCAGAGCGGCCGCATCCTGCGAGTCGGGGGTCGCCCCGCTGCGCGACGCAGGCTCCTGGAGCTTGGCGTCGTTCGTGGCGAGACGATCACCCTGCAACGAGCCGCACCGCTGGGTGACCCACTGGAGTTCATCATCAAGGGCTATCACCTGTCCCTCCGCAAGCGTGAAGCCGTGACCATCATCGTGGAGGCTCTCGAAACCGTCGACGAGACGGCGAGCGCCGCATGAGCGACTCCCTGACCCTGGCGCTCGCGGGCAATCCCAATGCCGGCAAAACGAGCATCTTCAACGCCCTCACCGGTTCACGTCACCACGTGGGCAATTGGCCGGGAAAGACGGTCTCCAAGATGGAGGGCACCTTTCGTCATGCCGATGTCGTGGGCCGGCTGGTGGACCTGCCGGGCACGTACAGCCTGAGTGCGTTGTCGCCGGAGGAGATCATCACCCGCGACTACCTGCTGACGGGTGAGGCCGACGCCGTCATCGACGTGGTCGACGCCACCAATCTCGAGCGCAACCTGTACCTCACCGCGCAGCTGCTGGAGCTGGGCATCCCGTTGGTGCTGGCGCTCAACGTCAGCGACAGCGCCCGTGCGCAGGGCATCAAGATCGATCACGAACGGCTCAGCGTCCTGCTCGGCCGCGCCCCCATCGTCGAGACCGTCGGCCACCGCGGACGTGGCCTTGATCACCTGCTGGACGCGGCCATCAGCCTGGTCGGCCCGGCTGATCACGGGCGCGCGCGGCTGCGCCTCGTCGCCTAGCTGGCGCTGGCGTGACGACGTTCGTCGGCACTGCCGATCGTCCTTCCTTTCGTATCGACTACGGCCGTGAGGTCGAGGCAGAGATCGCCGCGCTGGTCGAGCGTATCGCAGCCCACCCCGAGCTAGCCGGCTCGTTTCAGCCGCGCTGGCTGGCCATCAAGCTGCTGGAAGGGGAGGCCGACCTCGTCGCTCGCGTCGGGCGCAGCGACGACGGTGCCGACCTCGTGGCCATAGCGGAGGCGGGACGCGGGCGCATCGAGGCGATGCACGGTGACACGGCCGATATCGCCATCGCCGATGCCCGCTACGGCTACGTCCACGGAGTCGTGCGGGAAGTCGTCGATACCTCGGCCGTCTCGCGCTACAGCGTCACCGACCGGCTCGACCGGGTCCTGACCAACCGGCTCCTGGGACTGCCCATCTTCTTCGCTGTGATGTTCATCGTCTTCAAGCTGGTGGTGGAGGTCTCGGGCTACTTCCTCGACTGGGTGGACGCGGTCATCGGTGGGCCGGTCACGCGCTGGGCCGTCGCCATCCTGGAACTCTTCTCTGCGCCCGACTGGTTCGTCTCGCTGGTCGTCGATGGCGTCATCGCGGGTGTCGGCGCCGTGCTCGTCTTCGTGCCCGGTCTGATCGTGCTGTACCTCTTCCTGACGCTGCTCGAGGACAGTGGCTACATGGCTCGGGTGGCGTTCGTGATGGACCGCGTGATGCGCTTCACCGGCTTGCACGGCAAGTCGTTCATCCCCATGGTGCTGGGCTTCGGGTGTGCCGTGCCGGCCATCTATGCCACGCGCACCCTGGAGAACCGCACGCAGCGCATCATGACCAGCCTGCTGGTGCCGCTGATGTCGTGTTCGGCTCGTTTGCCAGTGTATGTCGTCTTCGGCCTGGCCTTCTTCGGTGCGGCGGCGGCCTCGGTCATCACCGGTCTCTATGTCATCGGCATCCTCATCGCCGGCTTCGTCGCGGTCGTGCTGTCGCGTACGATCCTGCGCCAACGGGATGACTCGGTGTTCGCGCTGGAACTGCCGCCCTATCGTGTGCCCACACTGAAGGCGCTGACCACCCACACCTGGCAGAAGACCAAGGAGTTCATCGTCAAGGCCGGCACGGTCATCTTCATCGTGTCGGTGGGCCTATGGTTCCTGATGAACCTGCCCTGGGGTGTGGCAGAGCCGCGCGACAGCTACTTCGGCCAGGTCAGCGCGGCCGCGGCGCCCGTGTTCGAGCCGGCCGGGTTCGGCACCTGGGAAGCCTCGGGAGCGTTGGTGACCGGGTTCATCGCCAAGGAAGTGGTGGTGACGTCGATGGCACAGGCGTACGTGGGTGACGAGCCCTCCGATGCGGCGGTCCCGCCTCCTTCGCTGGGCGAGGACATCCGTGAGATCGGGAGCTCCTTCGTGGCCGCGATCGATGGTGCTGTCCGTTCCACGTTGAGCATCATCCCCGGTGTGGACCTGGTCTCGAGCGATGCCGAAGACCCACAGGAGACCGCACTGAGCAACGCGCTGGCAGCCAACTTCACACCGCTGGCCGCCGTCGCCTTCGTCATGTTCGTGCTCATCTATACGCCCTGCATCGCCACATTGGCCGCGATCCGCAGCGAATTCGGCTGGCGCTGGGCGGCCTTCTCCGGTCTGTACCAGCTGGGCCTGGCCTGGCTGCTGGCGGTGCTGGTCTTCCAGATCGGAACGTTCCTGGGGTATGCCTGATGACGCCGGTGTGCCTGATGACGCGGGGGTGGCTGATGACGGGGCGGCGTGCCAGATGACCTTGGGTCGCTCGTGATGCTCAGTGCCATCCTGTCGGCCGTGCGCGACGCCGGTAAACCGATGTGCCTGGTCGATCTCAGTCGGGACCTGGGCATCGAGGAGTCGGCGCTCGAAGGCATGCTGGAGACGCTGGTGGCTCGGGGCCGATTGCGGGCCATCGTCTTCGAGGACGCCGGCTGTACGGCCTGCCCGGTCAAGGGCGGCTGCTTCATCATGAACGATGGCGTGGCGGTGACATACGCCCTGGTGCTCGTCCGACCGGCCGGCGAGGCCACACTGCCGCTCTGAGTAGCGTCACACGGCGGGGTCCACGAGGCATCGCCACCGGGTTCGAGTCGCCAGCGCCTCCGGGAGCCGCTTCCCCGGCTGTCGCCCATTCCCGATGAGCGGGACAACGTGACCGGATGGGCGTCCAGCCGTCTGGTTCTTCCCGCGCGGCGGGAGCGCATGTCAGTTCTTCCCGCGTCCCGGGAAGGTCGGTGCATTCACCGATCCGAATGGTCACGTTGTCCCGCCACGCGGGAATAGTCATTGCGTCCCGCCACGCGGGAATGCCGTCGCGTCCCGCCACACGGCGATACCATCGCGTCTCGCCACGGCGAGCACGGCTTCCTCAGAGAAGCACGATGGAGCTCCCGAGCGGGTCTTCGGCGGCGGAGAGTCGAGCTAGCGCAGTAGCCCCAGGTACGGGGAAGTCAGCCAGAAAGCCGCGACCGGCCATTCGGAGGAAGGCGCGGTTGTGTCGCGTGTTGGCGAGCAGGAGGATGAGGTGGTCGACACCGCCGTCGCGGCGTTTCAGGGAGAGCCGACGCTGCAGTTCCTGCGCGTCGCGGACCTTGGTCTCTGCCTCCACCCCGATGCGCATGGACGGCAGTGAAACAAGGGCATCCCACGCTCGACGGTCGCCGGGGTTGGGCAGTGCGACCTCCGTTCGCCAACCGACAGTTGGCTCCAACAAGGCCCTCAGCCGTTCCAGCAATGCCAGGTGTGCCCGATCGCGGACCGGGCTCCCACCAGGATAGGCGCGCACGTTCAGATCGAGTCCCACCACGGCAGCCGCCAGGGCGAGATCGAGCAGGGGCAGCTTTGGAGACTCCCCGCGTTCGATGCGGCTCCATGCCGAGTTCGACTTGCCGATGGCAGCGGCCGCCTGAGACTGGCTGAGGTCGTGGTTGAGCCGAGCTTGGCGTATCTCCAGGCCGATGTTGGTCAACGCGGCATGCGCGACCCGCTTGACTCGATCATCTCGACGTTCGCTCCCTGCCATGGCTCTATGCTGGTTGGTGCCACTTATCCCGGGCTTAGCACACGTTCCCGTGTGGCGGGACAACACGACCGGGATGCGGCGGAAGATGCGGACTCTTACCGACTGGCGGGAGAGGCTGTCACGGCTTCCCGCCGTTCGGGACAGACGAACTCAACAGGCGTCAGGTGGGTCGAGTTGTCCCGCTGAACGGGAAGCGGTACCGACACGCCTCGGTTGGAAGCGGTTCGCCAGAGGCATCCTGGCGCCAGAGGCAGCCTGGCTCCCAGGGAGCCTCGCGGCCGAACGGCCCGCCATCGGGTGGCCGAACGGCACGCGCCAGGCAGGAAACGTCCGGAGCACGATGGTGTGGAGCGTGGGGGTCTGTGGGAATCGGCCGCTGCGCTGGGCCCAGAGACGTAGAGGGGGGCGATGGGTTTGGACGCCGAACTGCTCGCTCGGCTGCAATTCACGCTGACGATCACCTACCACTTCATCTTCCCGCCCCTCTCCATGGGGCTGGGCCTGATGCTGCTGGTCATCAGCGGCATGTACCTGCGGACCAAGGACCCCAAGTGGCGCCGCCTGTCGTTCTTCTGGGTGAAGATCTACGGCATCGTCTTCGCCATGGGCGTGGCCACCGGTGTGGTCATGGAGTTCGAGTTCGGCATGAACTGGGCCGACTACTCCCGTTTCGTGGGCAACGTCTTCGGCTCGCTCCTCGCGGCCGAAGGTGTCTTCGCCTTCTTCCTCGAAGGCGGCTTCCTCGGCCTGATGCTCTTCGGCGGCACTCGGCTGGGACCGCGGATGTGGTTCGGGGCCAGCCTCATGGTCGTGGTGGGGGCGCACTTCAGCGCGCTCTGGATCGTGATGGCCAACTCCTGGATGCAGACCCCGCAGGGGTACCAGGTCCAGGACCTGCCGCTACCCACTCGGGCGGTCATGACCGACTTCTGGGACGTCGTCTTCACGCCGTCCTTCATTCCACGCATCCTGCACGTCTTCTTCGCAAGCTGGACCGCGGGCGCGGCGTTCGTGGCCAGTGTGGGTGCGTACTACGTGCTGAAGAAGAAGGACTTCGCCGACCTGGGCCGCGCCGCCCTCGCCATCGCGCTCCCATTCTTCATCCTCTTCGCGGTCGCCAATGCCTTCGTCTTCGGCCCCGAATCGGCTCGCAACGTGGCCGAGTTCCAGCCCACCAAGCTGGCGGCCATGGAGGGCATCTGGGAAACCCAGCAGAATGCTCCCGCCTATGCCTTCGGCTGGGTGGACACCGACGCCGGGACCACGACCGGCCTGGCCATCCCGGGCCTGCTGAGCTTCCTCAGCGGCCAGGACACGGTAGAGGGCATCAACTCCTTCGATGTCCCGCCCGATGTCCCGCCGAGCGAAGTGCAACTGACCTTCCAGTCGTACCACCTCATGGTCGGGCTGGGCATGGCCATCGTGCCCTTCGCGCTCATGGCTGCGGGGTTGTGGTTCTGGAAGCGCAAGCTGCTGGAGTACCGCTGGGCGCTCTGGATCGTGGTGTCCACGGTCTTCGTGTCGCTCTTCGTCATCACCATGGGTTGGTGGGTCGCTGAGTTCGGTCGTCAGCCGTGGGTCGTCTATGGGTTGATGTTCACCGCCGTCGCCACCTCACCAGTCGTCTCGGCGGAGGAGATCGTGGTCTCGCTGGGTGGCTTCGTGCTCATCTACGTCCTGCTGATGGCCCTGTTCCTGTACCTGTTGAATGCCAAGATCCAGCATGGCCCCGCGCCGCTCGAGGAGCTTGAGACCAAGCCAGTGGAGGACCTACCGGATACGCTGCGCAGTATCTTCACCGCGCGCGGTGAGGGGGAAGAGAGGATGGTTCGATGATCCTCAACGAGATCTGGTTCATCCTCTTCATCGTCATCGTCGGCGGCTACCTCATCCTCGATGGCTTCGATATGGGTGTGGGCATCCTGCACCTGCTGCTGGCCCGCAACGACACGGAGCGGCGCACGTTGCTCAACAGCATCGGCCCGGTCTGGGACGGCAACGAGGTCTGGCTCATCCTGGGTGGTGGTGTGCTCTTCGCCGTCTTCCCCTTCGCCTACGCCTCACTGTTCTCTGGCTTCTACATCGCCTTCATGCTCGTGCTGGTGGTCCTGATCTTCCGTGCCGTGACGCTGGAGTTCCGTTCGCAGCGCCCCGGCTCGACGTGGCGCAGCATCTGGGACGTCAGCTTCTTCCTAAGCTCAGCCGTCCTCGCGCTCTTGCTGGGCGTCGCCTTCGGGGCCATTCTCAACGGGGTTCCCCTGGACGCTCGCGGGGAGATCGAGGTCAACCTCTTCGAGCTGCTCACACCGTATGCGCTGCTCATCGGGGTCACGACCGTCGCGATGCTCGCCATGCACGGCGCCATCTACTTGATCATGAAGACGGAGGGCGACATCCAGGCTCGCACCAAACGCTGGTTGCCCTACCTGATGGGTGGGTTCGTGGCACTCAACACCGTCGGCGTCATCGCCGCGGTCGCGCTCGGCCTGCCCTTCACCGACCGCTATCTGGAACAGATCTGGCCGGTGATCTTCCCGGCGGCGGCACTGGTGGCCATGGGTGCCGTCTGGTACTTCGTACAACGGGCGCGCTACTTCCTGGCCTTCGCCGCCTCGTCGGTCATGATCCTGATGTTGCTGGTCGCCGGCGGTATCGGCATGCACCCGAACCTGCTCGTCTCGAGCATCGATCAGGCCTACAACCTGACCATCTACAACGCGGCCTCAGAGGACAACACGCTGACGGTGGCGTTGGTCATCGCCCTCATCGGGATGCCCTTCGTGCTGCTATACACGATCGGTGTCTATTACATCTTCCGCGGCAAGGTCACTGTCGAACCGACCAGCTACTAGTCGTGACGGCCTGATCGCGACTGCGTGATCAGCTCATCCGCGTCCGGCGCTGCCCCCGAGCGTCGGCTACTCCGGCATGACGTGCGTGCGCGCCGCTGGATGGCCGTGGCGGTCCTTGCCGGCGTCGCCGCGATGCTGGCGTTGGTGGCGCAGCTCATCGCGGTCGCCCTTGCAGTGGCCGGTGTCTTCCTCGACGGCCGCACCCTGGACGACGTGCTGCCACTGCTGGCGGCAGGCTTCGCCTTGCTGATCCTGCGCACGCTGCTGGGTATCGCCGGTGAGCTGGCGGCGCGCCGCTCCGCCGATGTGCTGGTGGGGACGCTGCGAGCCGACCTGACCGGGCAGCTGCTGCGCCTCGGGCCGACGTGGAGCAGTCACGAACGCAGCGGCGAGATCAGCGGTGTCCTGGTCGGCGGCCTCGAGTCGGTCGAGGAGTACGTCACCACGTATCTGCCGGTGCGCTGGCTTGCCATGATCGTGCCGCTGCTGGTGCTGCTGATCGTGTTCGTGCTCGATCCGCCGTCGGTGCTGGTGCTGCTGTTCACTGGACCGCTGCTGCTGCTGTTGCTGGTGGTGATCGGCGGGCGCACGCGGGCCGTGTCGGAGCGCCGGTTCATGGAGATGCGCACCCTGAGCGCCTTCTTCCTCGACATCCTGCGCGGCATCGCCACACTCAAGATGTTCGGCCGCAGCCGCGAGCAGGTGGACAACCTGCGCCGGGTCAGCGGCCGCTACGGCGACGCCACCATGGACGTGCTGCGGACCGCGTTCCAGACCTCGCTGGTGCTTGAGTGGGGCGCCACCATCGCCATCGCGCTGGTGGCGGTCGAGATCGGGCTGCGGCTGCTCGACGACGGCATCGCCTTCGAGCGTGCCTTGGCGGTGCTGCTGATCACACCCGAGTTCTTCCTGCCGCTGCGGGCGTTGGCGGTCCGGTTCCACGTTGGCACTGCGGGCAAGGCGGCGGCCGCCCGCGCCTTCGCCATCCTCGACGAGCCAGCCCCGGTGGACCTGCCGACCCACAGCGATGCGCCAGCCACCACCGACTCGGCCGGCCAGCGCGCCCGCTGCGGCGACGGGCGGCGCAAGGCACCTGCCGCGGCGCTGGTCTCCGCGCCACACATCCGATACAGCGGCGTCACCTTCACCTATCCGACGCGCGACGCGATGGCCCTGGATGCTGTCACGCTCGAACTGCGCCCCGGCGAATCGCTGGCCCTGGTCGGCGCCAGCGGTGCTGGTAAATCGACGCTGGCCAGTCTGCTCCTGCGTTTCATCGAGGCTGATTCGGGCGTGGTCGAGGTCGATGGCCGACCGCTCCGAGAGCTCTCGGTCGCGGCGTGGCGCGCATCGTTAGCGTGGGTGCCGCAGCGCCCGCACCTCTTTCACGGCACCATCGCGGACAACATCCGGATGGCCCGCCCCGAGGCCACCGACGAGGCGGTCATCGAGGCGGCAGAAGCGGCCAACGCGGCCGGCTTCATCGCGCAGCTACCGCGCGGGCTGGCCACGGAGGTGGGCGAGGTCGGCAGCCGCTTCTCCGGGGGGCAACGGCAGCGCATCGCCATCGCTCGGGCGTTCCTGCGTGACGCTCCACTGCTGCTGCTCGACGAGGCCACCTCGCACCAGGACGAGGCAAGTGAGGAAGCCATCGCCGACGCCATCGATCGCCTGGTGGTCAGCCGCACCGTGCTCCTGATCGCCCATCGCCTGAGGTTGGCGCAGCGAGCCGACCGTGTGGCCGTGCTGGACCATGGTCGCGTCATCGAGAGTGGCCCGCCCGCCGAACTACTCGCCGCGAACGGCGCCTATCGCCGTTTGCTCGACGACCACGACCACGACGATGACGAGGACGAGGACGATGACGTTGCCGCGCGCAACGCCGACCGTGGGGGCTGGTCATGAGCGACCTGCGTCGGCTGCTCCGACTCGTGCTGCCGCACTGGCGCTGGCTGCTGGCTGGTGCGCTCTTCGGCATCATCGCCGTCGGCTCCAACGTCGCGTTGATGGGGCTATCGGCCTACCTCATCTCCAAGGCCGCCATCGCCAGCAGCGTGGCCGAGCTGGCACTGGCTGTCACCGGCGTGCGCGCGTTGGCCATCTCTCGCGCCGGTTTCCGCTACCTGGAGCGATACACCACCCACCGCGCCATGTTCCGCATCCTCTCCGGCGTACGTGTCTGGTTCTACCGCGCGGTCGAGCCGCTGGCGCCGGCGCGGCTGGTCCAGAAGCGCAGCGGCGACCTGCTGACACGGTCGGTATCGGATGTCGACTCGCTGGAGGACTTCTACATCAAGGTGCTCGTGCCGCCGCTCGTGGCCGCAGTGGTGGTCGCGTCGGTAAGCGTCATCTACGGGCTCTTCGACTTCGCCATCGGCCTCGTGCTGGCCTTCTTCATGCTCCTCACCGGCGTGGCACTGCCCTTGCTGGCGCGGCGGCTCTCGGCGAGCCCGGCGGCCGCGGTCGCCACCATCCGCGGCGATGTCGGCGCCTTGCTGGTCGACGGGCTCGACGGGGTGGCCGACCTGGTCGCGCTCGATGCTGCCGCCGGCTATCGTGAGCGGCTATTGGCCCGGGCACGTGAGCTGGACGCAGCACGGGCTCGTCTGGGTGTCATCGAGGGTGTCAGCAACGCCTTGGGTGGTCTCTTCGCCTCGCTGGCAGGTCTCTGTATCCTGGTGTTGGCCATCCCGTTGGTGAGCTCACAGAAGATGGAAGGCGTGTTCCTTGCGGCGCTGCCGCTGGCTGCCATCGCCGCCTTCGAGGCGCTGCAGCCGCTGGCGCGCTCACTGCAACTGCTGGACACCTCGCGCGGGTCCGCGAGACGGCTGTTCGAGTTGATCGACGAGCCGCCTCCGGTGCCCGATCCCGAGCGGTCGGCGTGTGTCTCCGAGGGCAACGCCATCGACATCAGTGGCCTCTCGTTCCGCTTCGAGCCTGCCGGTCCATGGGCGCTGCGCGACTTCGACCTGCGGGTCGCCGCGGGCGAACGCGTGGCCATCGTGGGCCCCAGCGGCTGCGGCAAGTCCACCCTGGTCTCGCTGCTATTGCGCTTCTGGGACTACGACCACGGCACCATCCGGCTCGGCGGCTGCGAGCTGCATGAGCTTGAGGCCGAGGCCGTGCGGGCACAGCTGAGCGTGGTGCCCCAGGACGTCCACCTCTTCAATGCCACCATCGCGGACAACCTCGCGGTGGCCGATGCCGGGGCTGATCAAGCCGCCATGGAGCGAGCCTGCCGCATCGCCCAGTTGCACGACTTCATCGCCGAACTGCCCCATGGCTACGACACGGTCATCGGCGAGAACGGCCTGCTGCTCTCGGGCGGTGAACGCCGTCGGCTGGCCATCGCGCGCGCCGTGCTCAAGGACGCCCCCATCGTCATCCTTGACGAGGCCACCGCCGACCTTGACAGCACCACCGAGGTGGCCCTGTGGTCCGCGCTCGACCGGTGGCTGGAGAACAGGACGGTCCTGGTCATCTCGCATCGGCCCTCGATGGCGCGGCGCGTTGCTCGCATCGTGAACTTGGAGACCCCTGAGTCGCAGCCGTGGAGTCGAGGGTAGCCGTCGATTCGGCAGGCGTGCTACCTTAGTAGGGCTGCATGTCGCAGCAAGCATGCGTGGTCACCCCTCTTCTCGAACGGACCGTGCGTACTCGCGTTCTTCGTTCGGGATCCGTAGGAGGGCCCCATGGCCGCCGGAACTATCAAGAAGCTCGTCTCTGATCGAGGCTTCGGATTCATCGCCGCAGAAGACGGCAAGGAATACTTCTTCCACCGTAATGAGCTCGAGAGTTCGTCCGACTTCGACCGCCTTGCCGGCGGTGAGAAGGTCGAGTTCGAGATCGGGCAGAGCCCCAAGGGCCCGCAGGCCCAGAAGGTTCGTCTGGTCTAGCTCCGTCGTGGCGGCAGTGTTGCCGCCGACGTAGACGAAGAGGCTCGTCCCAGCCGGGGCGGGCCTTTCTTCATGTCTTGGTGGCGCTCTTCGGACAGGCCGGCGCTCTTCGTGGCGGCCGGACCTACAGCATCCAGACGCCGATGGCCGTGGCGGCGACGACGGCAAAGCCGAGGATCATCTGGCGGATACCCAGGACCTTGGCCGGACGCGGAGGCCGCAGCAACGTGATGCGCTGGATGACGATCAGGCCCAGGACCGCGATGGCGCCGACCACCAGCGAGCCGTCGAGGAGCACGGCCACCACTGCGGCGACGATGGCGCTGAGGTCGCCGATCAGCGTCGGAGCGATGGCTGCCGGTTGGCCGTGGATGCGCCGGACCTGTGCCCGCACGTGGGGGATCGACGTGAAGATGCGTGCCCCCAGGATGACCCAGGCACCAAGCGCCAATGCCCACACTGCGCCACCGGCGAGGGCTCCCATGGCCGCCACGCCCGCGATGGCGACCGAACCCACCACCTCGGGGATGAGGTGGCGGCTGAGCGAACGCATATCGAACCACAATGCCAGCGCGAACAGCGGAGCGGCCACGACCATGGGCAGCCACCAGAGTGGGTCGCGGGCGAGGACGGCTGCGACGAGGACGGCAAGCCCGATGCCCGATAGCTCCGCGGCAGCGAGTCGCGTCGCCAACTGGTTGCGCTGTGTGCCCATCGTGGTCCTCGGCCGGTCGTCGGACCGATGACGACCGATGAGCATGAGGCGCAGTGGTGTCCGCACCAGGAGTGCCAGCAACGCCGCGATCCCCAGCAGCAACCCTGCCAAGCTTGGCGCGACGAGCACCCCCAGGATGCCGGGCTCCAGCGTCAGGCCCCAGCCACCATGCTCAGCGGGCATCGCCACCGATCGAAGGGTCGGCTTTCGAACGGGTCGGTCCATGTGGGCGAGGCGGGCCTCCAGGGCGGCTTCGGACGCGTGCAGCGACATGCGTGCCGCATGCTGCATGTGCAGGATATGCAGAGGATACCGACGACGGCGCTCAAGACCCGAATACGGCCGAGACCCGACATCGCTACGATTCGGGCGAGATGACTGCTGCCCAACCCCTTGTCGATGCCATGGGACGGGCTGGCTACCGACTCACCGAGCCGCGTCGCGTGGTGGCCGAGTTGGTCGCACGCCGCACGGGCCACTTCACCGCCAATGACCTCCTCGAGGATGCGCAGGCCCGCGACATCGAGATCGGCCGGGCGACGGTCTTCCGTGCATTGGACCTCTTCGCCGAGCTGGATGTGCTGGAGCGCATCGACCTGCCGACCGGCGACCACGCCTATGTGCCCTGCCTGCCCGAACACCACCATCACCATATCGTGTGCGACACCTGCGGCCGCGTGACCGAGGTGGAGGACCTGGGACTGGGCGTTGCCATCGACCAGATCGAACGGCGGACCGGCTGGGAGGTGCAGACGCACCGGCTCGAGCTCTTCGGCCGCTGTCCCACCTGCCAGTCGTCCCGCGACGACTGATGCTTCTGTGCAGGTAATAGTGAGACTGAGTATCATGTGGAGATGAGGATGCTTTCCGTGGTCGCGCTAGCTGTCGCACTGTCGTTCGCCGCGCCGGCCGCCGCCGTCGAGGACCCGGCTCGGGTCTCGGTGGTGGCCACGACCGAGGTGCTCGGATCGGTCGTCAGCCAGCTGGCCGGAGACGTGGCGGACGTGACCGTACTGATGAGCGGTGGGGTCGACCCCCATTCATGGCAACCCTCGGCGCGCGATAGCCAGGCCCTGTTCGAGGCGGACCTCATCGTCGCCAACGGCCTGGATCTGGAAGAAGGCCTGGTCAGTGTGCTCGAGCAGGCTGAGGCGGACGGAGTGACGGTCTTCCATGCCACCGACCATGTGGCACTGCGCGGCTCCGCAGGGGCTGAGGCGGGCAGCGATGGCCCAGTGGCGTCGCCCGGCGACGATCATGCCGCGGGGGACCCGCACTTCTGGCTCGATCCGTTGGCCATGCGGGACGTGGTGCTGGCCCTCGATCCGGTGCTGGCGGCGGCCGGCGTGGAGCTGGGCGACCGGACAGCGGCGCTCATCGCAGATCTGGAGGCGCTTGACGCCGAGCTGTCCGCGACGCTCGCGGTCGTGCCGGAGGATCAGCGCCGACTGGTGACCGGGCACGGCGCGCTGGGCTACTTCGCCGATCGCTACGGCTTCGAGATCATCGGGACGGTGGTTCCCGGCCTGAGCTCCTCGGACGAGCCGTCCGCGCGCGAGATCGCGGCGCTCATCGATGACATCAAGGCTGCCGGCTCCACAGCCGTCTTCACCGATGTGGGCACGCCGCAGTCGGTCGCTCGGGCCGTAGCCGACGAGACCGGCGCCGTCGTCGTCGAGCTCCAGGTGGCGCAGCTCCCCGATGGCGGCACCTATCAGGACCTGCTGCGGGAGCTGGCCGCCGCGGTCGTGGCTGCGCTCGTGGAGCCCAGGGCCGAAGCCTGATGGCCATCGAGCGCTGGGATGAACGCTATGCCGGACGGGAGTACCTCTGGGATGTCGGCCCCAACCAGTTCGTCGAGCGGCACCTCGCCGGCCTCACGCCTGGGCGCGCCATCGACCTCGCCGCCGGGGAGGGGCGCAATGCCGTTTGGCTGGCGCGGCAGGGCTGGCACGTGGCCGCCGTCGACTTCTCCGGGGTCGGGCTGGCCAAGGCAGCGCGACTCGCCGCTGACAACGGCGTCACCGAACGGGTCGAGATCGTCGAGGCTGACGCCCTCTCCTACCAGCCGCCCGGGCTCGTTGACCTCGTCGTCATCTCCTATCTGCAGCTCCCGCCCGACCAGCAACGGCTCGTGCTCGAACATGCGGCGAGCTGGCTCGCTGTCGGCGGCTCGCTTCTCGTGATCGCGCACGATCGCTCCAACGTCGAGCATGGCTACGGTGGACCGACCGACCCGGACCATTGCTACGACCTTGATGCCACCGTCGTGGCGCTCAGCACCCTGGAGATCCGGCTGGCTGAGGTCGCGGAGCGACCGGTCGATACCGATGAGGGCCCTCGCATCGCGCTCGACACGCTCGTCATCGCGACTCGTCCTCACGACTCGATCGCGACTCGCCCTCGAGGCTAGAGCACGACCGCCTCGCGTTCGCCCAGCGCGACAAGTGCCAGGTTCTCGCGGCGGCGAACGAACGACTCCCGGTCGCCGACGGCCAGCCCCCCGTCGAGGAAGAGTGCGTTGAGCAGCAGCAAGGCACGCGCGAACATCAGTCGATCGACCTCGCCCGGCTCGTGCTCCACCCACGTGCGCTGTCGTTGGTAGCCCCGGCGAAAGGCTCGCGCCAGCGCCGGGTAGTCCTCCCGATCACGCACGTAGTAGAGCGAGGTGGCCACGTCCAGGATCGGTGCTGCCCACAGCAGGTCCTCGAAGTCGAACGGGGACAGCACGCCGTGCCTGCTCTTGACGTTCCACTGGTGCAGGTCGCCATGAGTGACGACGGCCGAGCCCTCGCGGGCCAACACGCTGAGCCGCACCTCGGTCGCGTCGGCGGCCTCACGAAGGAGCCCGGCCAGGCCCAGCAGCTCGGCCGGGTCTTGCTCGAAGACCACGAGTGGCTCGCCGTAGGGGATGAGGCGGTCGAATACCGGCACGTCGAAGTCGGCCGGAGGCTCCCACGTCGATGCGAAGCGATGCATCCGGCCCATCAACTCGCCCAGGGCGGTCCAACTCCCTGGGTCCATCCGCGATGCCAGGTTCGCTCCAGCGAGCCAGCCGAAGACGACACACTCGCGTGGCTCAGGGACACTGGGCGCGCCCGCGAGCGTGACCAGCTCGCCGTCACGGTTTGCGAATAGCGCGGGCACGGCGATGCCGGTCTCGGCAGCCAGCGCGGTCATGAAGGCGACCTCCGAGTGCACTGGGCGTGGAAGCGCTCCGGGCACGGGCCGCGTGACACGGATGACCCTGGGTCCCGTCGGCGTGTCGATGCGGAACACGCCATTCCAGTCATTGCTGATGAGTCGCAGACCGCGCGCGTCGATGTCGTAACAGCGCAGCGCTTCCTCCACCATGGGGCGCAGGCGGCGAGCTTGTCCAAGCACGGTCAGGTCGTGGAAGGGCCTCGCGCGGCTCACCTCGCTTCGTCGTTGGGAAGATGCAACTGGTGAGCGGAGGTGAAGAGGATCCGCCGCATGCCCAGTGCGATGACGCTGGTCGTCACCGCCACCGAGCCCAGTACCAGGTACATGATCACCACCTGTGCCTGCACCGCACCGACGGGGGTCACGCCGGCCAGCAACAGGCCCACCATCATGCCCGGCAGGAACACGATGCCGACCGCCTTGGTCGTTTCGATCTGGGGGATGAGCGCGGTGCGCAGGGCCTCACGCAGGTACGGCGCGGCTGCCTGTGAGGATGGCTGGCCGAGCGCGAGCCGAGCCTCGATCTCGAGTCGTTTGTCCTTGAACTCGGCCATGATGCGACGCGTCACCAGCACGGTGGCCGTCATGGAGTTGCCGATCATCAGGCCGGCCAGGGGCACGACCGTGCGGCCCTCGACGGGGAAGACTCCGGCGCCGAACAGGACGCCAAGCGTCACCGCGGCCGACGCTGCGAACGCGGCCATCGACAGCAGCCACAGCCGGGGCACGTCAGGGATGCGCCGGTGCACGGTCCAGCCGGCGAACAGGACCATCACCGCCACCCACAGCCACGACAATGCCAGTGGTTGGCCCGGCGCGATCATGGCCGCCAGGATCAGGCCCAGCAGCGCCAGCTGCACGAGCGCTCGGAGCGAGGCTTCGATGAGGTCGCGGCCAAGGCCAAGTCCGACCCACCACGAGACCGCCACCGCGACCAGCACCAGCAGCCCTGATGCGGCCACCCCGAGCAGCTCGACCGGTCCGCTCATCGGTGCACCACCCCGGGGACGGCGGTCGCCGCGATCATGCGACCGCTACCACGCGGCCGGCTTCGAGCGTCACGCGTCGGTCAGCGATCCGTTCCACCTGCGCGAGGTCGTGGGTGACCCAGAGGATGGGCACACCGTCGTCGGCCAGTCGCCGGGCCAGCCCTTCGAGTGTGCGAGCGGCGGCCTCATCGAGCGAAGCCGTGGGCTCGTCTGCCACCAGCACCCGCGGCCGCATCAACAGCGTTCGTGCCAGGCAGGCACGCTGGGCCTCGCCCCCGGACAACGTGGCCGAATCACGCGGCAGGAAGTCGGCATCCAGGCCGACCGATCCGAGCACCTCGCGGTGTGCGTCCCGATCGGTCACGCCGGTGGCGGCGAGGTTGTCGCCGACGCTGCCGTCGAAGAGTGTCGGCCGCTGGAAGACCATGCCCACCGTGTGGCGCAGCTGCAGCACGTCAAGCTCCCGCACATCGGTGCCGCGAAGGCGAACCGTGCCGCTGGTGGCGTCCAACAACCGGTTGCACAACCGCGTCAGGGTCGACTTGCCGGACCCGGACGACCCCAACACCGCGGTGATGCCGGACCCTGCGACCTCCAGGTCGACGTCATGCAATACCTCGCTTTGACCGAAGCGCACAGAGACCCGGTCGAAGGAAAACACCGCCCCATCGGGCTCGGGCGTGGGCAGTGGTCGGATCATGGTCGCGGCGCGGACGCTCATGGGCATAGGCTAGCGGGTAGATGACGACCGACACGGCCGAGACCGCCGAGAACGACATGGCCGAGACCGACATGCCCGAGACCGCCGGGACCACCCCCGACCCGTCGATCGATGCCGCCGGTCCCGCTTATCGGCGCTGGGCCCTCGTGTTCGCCGCGATCGCCGGTCTCCTGCTCGTGGTGATGGCCGTGCCGCTGCTTGCCGATGCTGTGGCGCCGCTGGACGACTGGTTCTGGGGGGTCGCGGTCAACCACGAGTACTCCGTGCTCGTCAGCGCCGCGGAACTACTTGCCCTGATCGGGGACACGTTGAGCATGACGGTCCTCGTGGTCGTGGGGTCGGTCGTCCTGGTCTGGCAGCGACGCTGGTCGGCCGTGGCGGTCTGGCTGCTCGTCTTCACCGTGGCCACCGCCCTCAACGTCGCCATCAAGGAGATCTACCAGCGACCTCGGCCCCCGCAGGGGTTGGTCGTGGAGCACACTTGGTCGTTCGCCTCGGGCCACTCGCTCACGGCGGCGGCGGTGGCGCTGATGCTGGTGCTGGTGTGGGTGCCGGCCGGCCCGCTCCGTCGTCCGCTGCTCGTGGTCGGCGCGGTCTACGCCTTGATCATGGCAGCGAGTCGGATCTACCTGCGCGTCCACTGGTTCACCGATGTCGCTGCCGGCCTGGCCATCGGGGCTGGCACGGCGCTCGTGCTGGTGCTGCTCGCTGCCTGGTGGTCGGCGAGGTCGGCCAGGGCGGCTGTCTGAGGCCAGCCTCACTCCGCCCACACGAGACCGCTTCCATTCGGGGAGCCGTGCCGCTATCGTGTCGCTCTCCCGGGCGACCGTCCGCGAAAGAGGAGTAGCAGATGCCGGCGATCCATCCCAGCCTCTGGTTCGATATGCAAGCGCTGGAGGCGGCCGAGTTCTACGTCTCGGTCTTCCCCGACTCACGCATCATCAAGGTCGATCGCTACGGCGAGGCCGGCCCACGTGAGGCTGGCTCGGTCCTCGCGGTCAGCTTCGAGCTTGACGGCCAGCGACTGACCGCGATCAACGGCGGGCCCCAGTTCACCTTCGATGAGGCCATCTCGCTGCTCATCGATTGTGCTGACCAGGCCGAGGTCGATGACTACTGGGCGAAGCTCTCCGAGGGTGGTGAGGAGAGCATGTGCGGCTGGCTCAAGGACCGCTTCGGACTCTCCTGGCAGGTCATCCCACGGGAGCTCGAGCAGCTGCTGGGTGACGCCGACCCCGCGCGCGCCGCACGTGCCACCACGGCCATGCTGGGGATGCACAAGATCGATATCGCCGCCATTCGGCGAGCTGCTGACCAAGAGGCTGCGCAAGGCGCATAAGGACGGTCAGATCTGCGGCAGCCGCGGCACGGCCGCCAGCAGCTGCCGCGTGTACGCCTCGCTCGGTGCGCCCAACACGCCAGCGGTCGTCCCCTGCTCGACGATCCGGCCTCCCTTCAGGACGATGGTGCGCTGACAGAGCGCGCCGACGACGCCGAGGTCATGGGAGACCATGAGGACGGTCAGGTCCCGGCTTGCGCGCAGATCCGCCAGCAGGTCGATCACCTGGCTGCGGGTGATGACATCGAGGGCGCTGACCGGTTCATCGGCCAGGAGGACGCGAGGTCGGCTGACGATGGCCCGGGCGATGGCGATGCGCTGGCGCTGCCCGCCGGAAAACTCATGTGGATAGCGAGAGGCGGCGTCGGCGGACAGTCCGACCGAATCGAGCGCTTCCGCGACGAGCGTAGTCGCCTCACCGCCGCTCGCGATCTGCAATGACCGCACCGGCTCGCCCACGATGCGACCGACGCGCTGCCGCGGGTCGAGGGACGAGTAGGGGTCCTGGAAGACCGTCTGCACGCTGCGGCGGAATGCACGGACCTGCGTACGGTCTCCGAGGTCGAGCGGCTCTCCATCGAAGCGGACCTGGCCTGTGGTCGGCCTCAGGAGGCCGAGCAGCAGTCTGACCAGTGTCGTCTTGCCGGAGCCGGACTCGCCGACCAGGCCGGTGTTCTGTCCCGGTTCGATGCTGAACGAGACACCCTGCACGGCGTGCTGCCCGGTGTGGGCACCTCGATACGTGAAGCTCACGTCGTCGAGCCCCAGGATCGGTGTCATTCGTCGCGGCCCTGGGAGATGGACGCTGCGAATCCGGCCTCGATGCGATACGCGCTGGCGGCGAATGCCGCGGTGTAGGGGTGCTGTGGTGACGCCAGGAGCTGTCCGATGCTCCCCCGCTCGACCGCCTCGCCGTTCCGCATGACCAGGGCGTGGTCGGTCATGCGCGAGACGATCGCCAGGTCATGGCTGACGAAGATCATGGCCATGTCCCGGTCCGCGACGAGGTGATCGAGGAGGTCGAGCACGTCGGACTGAACGGTCACGTCAAGCGCGGTGGTGGGCTCATCCGCGATCAGCAGTCGTGGACTGCAGGCGAGGGCCATGGCGATGGCGACCCGTTGCCGTTGTCCGCCGGAGATCTCGTAGGAGCGTGAGCCCGCGATGCGTTCGGGCTCGGAGAGGTGCACCTCGTCAAGGGCATCCAGCACGGCTCGTTTGAGGGCCGAACCGCGCAGGCCTTGGTGACGCGCGATGGGCTCCGCCACCTGACGGCCCAGCTTCATCAACGGGTCCAGCGCGGTCAGCGGCTCCTGGAAGATGAAGGCACACACTCGGCCGCGCAACGGCACCAGCTGCTTCTCTGATGCACCGATGACTTGGGTGCCGTCGAGCACGACGCTGCCGGTCGACTTCAGCCCTGCGGGAAGGAGCCCCATGATGGCGAATGCCGTGAGCGACTTCCCGGAACCGGATTCGCCGATCAGTCCAAGGCGTTCGCCGGGTGCGACCGTGAAGGAGACCTCCCGCACGAGAGGGTCGTCGTCCGGTGAGATGACGCTGAGCGACGCTACCTCCAGCAGGCTCATCGGGATCGAGCCTGTGTCGGGTCCGCGACATCCCGTAGTCCGTCGACCAGCAGGTTGACGCCGATCACGAGGATCACCAGCACGACACCCGGGGCGATCGCTCCCAGGGGGGCGGTCACGACCGTGGACTGTGCCTCCTGCAACAGTCGGCCCCAGGAAGAGTTGGGTGGCGGTGCGCCCAGCCCAAGGTACGAGAGGCTCGCCTCCGCGAGGACGGCGACACCGAACAATAGCCCCAGATTGACGCTGATCGTGGGCCAGATGTTGGGCAGGACGTGCTGCCAGACGATTCCCAGCGAGCCGGTACCGGACGTGCGCGCAGCCGTGATGTATTGCTGCGCCAGGACTCGTTTGGAGACGATCCGCGTGAGTCGGGCCACGATCGCAGACACGGCCAGCCCGATGGCCACCGTCACCGTGATGAGTGATGCCCCCGTCACGGCCACGAACAGCATGGCCAGCAGGAGCAGGGGAAAGGCGATCATGATGTCCATGCCGGCGGACAACACGTCATCCAACCAGCCGGAGGCGAACGCTGCCACCAGGCCGACAGTGACGCCGATGGCAGCACCAACCGCGACGGCCCCGAGTCCGACCATGAGGGCGATGCGGGCACCGACCATGAGCTGCGTGAAGAGGTCCCGGCCCAGCCGGTCCGTGCCCAGCCAGTGGGCGATCGATGGACCCTCCAGGCGGCTGCCTGACGTGTCGCTCAGATCGTATGGCAGCCACGCCAGCGACACCAGCGCGATGAGCACGATCGTCCCGACCATGAGCAGGCCCACGATGAGGAGGAGGGAACGGCGGCGGCGGCGCCGCTTGTCGGGCGGTCGCGTGTCGGGCGGTGGCGTGTCGTCCGGATCGGCCTCGGCCGAACCCTCCGGCTCGCCCGGCGTGCTCATGACGACCGTGCCGTGTGGCGCAAGCGTGGATCGACCACGCGCTGTGCGACGTCCGCGATGAAGCCGACGATCAGCACCAGCATGGTGCTGACGAAGAGGATCCCCTGGATATTCGGATAGTCGTGTTGTGCGATCGCCTTGAGAAGCATGCTTCCAAGGCCTGGAAGCGCGAAGACGGCCTCGATGACCACGGCCCCCAGGAAGGTGGTGGCGAGCTCGATGCCGAGGATGGAGATGACCGGGATGGCCCCGTTGCGCAGGCCATGGCGGAGCATGGCCACCCCCATCGTGGATCCCATGGCGCGGGCGTTCCTGAGGTAGTCGCTGCCGAGCACGTCGATGGTGGCACTGCGGACGTAGCGCGACAGCGATCCGGCCATCACCAGGGCGACCGTCAGGACCGGCAGTGCGAGGTGCGTGAGCGCGGCACCCGGGTCGGACCAGCCCTCCCGAGGGAACCCGCCGGCGGGCAATGCCCCGAGCCGCAGAGCGAAGATGCCGATGAGCAGGATGCCCACCCAGAATGCCGGGATGGCGATGAACAGCTGCGAGAAGGCGGAGAGTGCGGCGCCGTACCAACGGTCAGCCTTGTAGGCGGCAACGAAGCCCATCACCAGCGACAGCACGAAGGCAAACCCGAAGGCCAGGAAGGTGAGGGGGATGGTCACGGCCAGCCGCGAGGCGACCTCCGGGGCCACCGGCAATGTGCTGATGAACGAGCTTCCGAAATCCAGCGTGACCATGCCGCGGAACCAGTCGGCGAACTGCTCGAGCATCGGAAGATCCGCCCCGACTTGGGCCCGCGCTGCGGCGATCTGCTGGGGCGTCGCCTGGACCGTCAGCAGCGCGTTGGCCGGGTCGCCGGGCAACGCTCGGAGGAGGAGGAAGATCGCGACCATCGCGATCAGCAATGACCCCACGAGGATGGCGGTGCGTCGCAGAAGATACTGAGCCATGTCTCGCTAGTCTCGTTGCCCTTCCTGGCTCAAGGTATCGGCGCATCGCCGCAGTGCCGGCGATCTGCCGGGGTCCCGTCGTTCGCGCGTCGGGACCCCGGTCGTGCCCTAGCCCTTGACGATGTCGTAGGCAGGGAACTGCGAGTTGAGACCGTTGACGGGGTAGCCGCTGACGTCGGCCGAGGCCACCACCAGCTGTGGGTACAGGTACAGCCACGCACTGGCGGCATCCTTGGCGATCTGCTCGTTGACGAGCTTGAGCTTGGCGGTCTGCTCCTCGACGGTCTTGGCCGCCTCGGCTTCGGCGACCCAGGTCGTCACCTGCGGGTTGTCGTAACCCCAGTAGAAGCCCGGGTCTCCGTACCAGACCACGTCACGATCGTTGACGTGCTCCTGCAGGGTCGCCTCGAAGTCCTGCTGCTGGAACACCTTCGTATACCACTCGTCCGAGGTGATGGAGTTGATATCGACGGTCACCCCGATCTTGGCCAGCTCGCTCTTGACGAACTCGGCGACCAGCGGGTGGGGGTCGTAGGTCGGCGTGTCCAGCGTGAACTCGAAGCCATCGGGGTATCCGGCATCGGTGAGCAACTGCTTCGCGAGCTCGGGATCGTAGGGGTTCTCGGCCACCAGATCGATGTACCAGGGATCGGTCGGCGGAACCATCGAGCCGATCAAGGTCCCTTTGCCGCCCCAGACGGCATCGAGCAGCTTGGCGCGGTCGATGGCCGAGTACACCGCCTTGCGGACCTCGACCTTGTCGAACGGTGCGACACGGTCGTTGAACGCGAGCAGCTCCTTGGTGGTCGATGTCCCGTCGTTGACCACGTAGTCGGGGTTACCCTCGAACAGGCTGAGCGCGTCGGGGCTCTGCACGTTCGTGACGATGTCGACGGCATCGGTGAGAAGCGCGTTGCTCAAAGCAGTAGCGTCCGTGAAGTACTCGAAGACGACTTCCTTGTTGGCGGCCGGAGTTCCCCAGTAGCCATCGAAGCGGCTCAGTGACAGGGAGCTGCCGCGCGTCCAGTCGTCCAGCACGTACGGGCCCGTGCCGTCTTCGGTGGTGGTGAGGTCCGTGGCGTCCTTGTTCATCATCCACACGTACGCGAGGTTATAGATGAACGAGATCGAAGGGCTTTCGAGCGTCACGACCACGGTGTCGGGAGTCGGTGTCTCGATGCTCGCGATGGCTCCGAAGCTCGACTTTCGGGCCGACTGTGAATCGGGGGCGAACACCCGCTCGATGCTGAACTTGACGTCCTCCGACGTGAGGGCCTTGCCGGAATGGAACGTGACTCCCGGCCTGAGCTGGAAGGTGTACGTGAGGCCGTCGTCGCTCATCGTGTAGCTCTCGGCCAGCAGGGGCTCGACCTCGCCGGCGTCGGTGAGCTGGAACAGACCTTCGTAGACGTTGCCATTGAATGCCTCAGTGACACCCTGGCCGCCGCCGGCCGTGTTGTCGAGGTTCTGTGGTTCGTACAGCGAGCCGATCTGGATGGTCGCGTCTGAGGAGTCCTGTGCTGCGGCCATGAGGGATAGGCCGCCGCTCAGGACGACCGCTGTGGCGAGCGTGCTCGCAAGGAGCGTAACCACTGGTCTCTTCATCGAATCTCTCCTTGGGTCTTCATGTATTGGTCGGATCGGGCTGCCATCGAGGCGATGAACGTCCGTGTTGAGATGGGTCCTGGTCAGGAGGCCCCTTGCCCGACAAGAGCCTTGGTGGGGGAAGGATGCGCTCGGCCGCGTCCGGCTGCCGCGGCTCCGCCTCCATGACCAGGCGCCGGTCGGATCGTCTTGAAGATAGGCGCGGAGCGGAGGATTGGAGCGGGAGACGGGATTCGAACCCGCGACATCCAGCTTGGAAGGCTGGCGCTCGACCAACTGAGCTTCTCCCGCTCGGAGGAACCCGCCCTACGCCGCCTGTGCGTGCGGTCGCGATGGCAGTTCACACACACGATATCGTACTTGGCAACCTCAGCCAAGATGCGCGCGTTTCCGACCCGGCCGAGCATTTGGAGGTCTCGCCTTTGCCACGTGGTCTACGCGTTCATGGCATCCGCCGGCAGGAGTCGAAATGGCTTGTCGGCGGGTCCCTGGATGGCTCGGAAGTGGCGCTCATCAAGCGTGAGCACGTCGTGGATGCCATAGCGACCGGCGATCACGACGATCGAGGCATCCGCCAGCCCGATCCCGAGGTCAACGTAGCGAGCGGCGACTTCCCGCGCCCCTGCCACGTCCGCGGCTGTGAAGGCTTCGAGGGCGTACGCCCCGCGCTCGACCTCAGCCAGCAGTGCGTCCTGCGCATGTGAGCCAGCGTACTTACCCAACAGGTAGTCGAGTTCCGCGAGCACGAAGGGCGACAGGAGCAACGGCGGCCGTGCCTCCGAAAGCGCAGCAGCGGCTGCTGCGTGAAGGCGTTGGCTGGCGTCGATGGCTGCGAGCAGACCGCTGGTGTCAAGGACGATCACTCGCCGAAGCCATCCAGCGCTTCAGTAGCACGATCCGCCAGGGTCGCATCCCCGCTTTCGAAGAGCGGCAGGCGCGGGCGTGGCTCAGGCTCGGCCGAGGTGACCAGGTCCACGCCCGCACGGATCAGCTCAGCCTCACTCACCCGTCTCCGTCGTGCGGTCTCCTTGAGGGCGATCCGCTGCGAGGCAGTCAAGTAGACCGTGGTGCGTTCCATGACATACATGATGACATACATTGCCACCCACTGCTACGGCGCGGCTTGGTGTGGCTCCGCGATGACGAGAGGATGCGACAGCTGTGGGTGCGGGATGACCAGCATGGGGATGTGGAAGACCGACTCGAGGAGGTCCGCCCGAAGCACCTCGTCCGGTGTTCCCGAAGCCACCACGCGTGCCTTGGCCATGAGCACGACGCGATCGGCATAGGCAGCCGCCAAGTTCAGGTCGTGCAGGACCGCTAGTACGCCGCGACCGGCATCGGCCGCCTGGCGGATGAGGCGCATGGCGGTGTGCTGGTGCGCCGGGTCAAGGCTCGACGTAGGCTCGTCGAGGAGCAGGAATCGGTCGGCCGACTCGATGCGGCTGGGCGTATCGGCGGCGCGATCCTCCCCGTCGGGTGCATCGGTCACTTGCGCCACCGCTCGCGCCAGCTGCACACGCTGCCGCTCGCCGGTCGAGAGCGTGGCGTAGACGCGATCGGCAAGCGACGAGCAGTCCACGGCCGTCAGCAGATCGCGGATGACCTCGCGGTCGGAGTCGTCAGGGTCGCCGCCGTGGAGGGGCATGCGGCCCATGAGTGCCACCTCCTGAGCCGTGAAGGCGAAGGCTACGGCGTGATCGGTGCTCATGACAGCGCGCCGTCGCGCCAGCTCGCCACGAGGCCAGTCGGCCAAAGCTCGACCCTCCAGCGACACCGACCCACTCGATGGTGTGCGATCGCCTGCGAGGACGCTGATGAGCGTGGATTTGCCGGCACCATTGGGCCCGGCCACAGCCACGATCTCGCCGGGGCGCACTTCCAGCGAGACATCGTCGAGCAAGGTGGCCTTGCCGATGTAGACGGAGATCCCGCTTGCCGCGTAGGTCATCGCGCCAGCAACCCCCGGTCGCGCAGCAGCAGCCACAGGAAGAAGGGCGCCCCCAGTAGGGTGGTGATGACACCGATCGGAAGCTCGACCGGCGAGAAGAGCTGCCGTGCGAGGACATCGGCGACGACCAGCAGTGTCGCGCCCAGGAGTGCCGAGCCGACGACGGCCGTCCGGTGCGACTGCCCTACCCAGCCCCGGATGAGGCTCGGCACCATCAACGCCACGAACGCGATGACGCCGGCCGTCGCCACCGCCACCGCTGTCAGCAGCGCAAAGATGGCACTGACGGTCAGGGTCAATCGTGGTACGTCGAGGCCGAGGTGGCCCGCCTCCGACTCACCCAACGCCAGGGCATCCAGCCGCGGGCCCAGGCGAGCCAGTAGCAGCACCGTCGGGATGACGATGAGGGCCGAAACGACCACGTCGCGCCCGACGATGCCGGCGAACGCGCCTAGCGTCCAGAAGGCGACCGACCCGAGTTCCGCTGTCCGACCGCCTGCGATGATCAGCGCGGTCACGGCCGCGAAGAGGGCCGACAGGGCGATGCCTGCCAGCAGCATCGTGGCCACGACGACGCGACCGGACGACGAGGCCACCCGATAGACGAGGGCCGCCGCCACCAGGGCCGCCACGAAGGCCGCGACGATGATCAGGAGCGTGCCTCCGTAGGCCGCGACCACCCCCAGCGACACCGCGGCTGCGGTTCCCAGCGCGGCCCCCAGGGCTGCCCCGGCGCCGATGCCGACCAGTGCGGGATCGGCCAGCGGGGTTCGGTAGAGGCCCTGCATGGCGACACCGGCCGTCGCCCAAGCAGCACCGACCAGTGCCGTAGCCAGCACGCGCGGGACGCGGATGGCGGTCAGTACGGTCTCCTGGCGCTCGGTGTAGTGGGGCCCCAAGTCAAGGCCGAGCTGCCCTACGAGGATGGCCACGACCTCAGTCGGCGAGATGGCCACGGCACCGATCCCCATCGCCACAACGACGACCACGAGGAGGATGGTTGCCAGGATGACCAGCCGGACCCCCGTGCGACCCCGCAGTCCCGAGCGGCTTACGACGCCAGCTCCGGATGCAGCAGCCGTGCCAGATCGGCGATGGCAGCGCCGGTGCGTGGGCCGAAGCCCATCAGGTAGAGGTCATCCATGGCCACGACCCGGTCGTTGGCGACCGCGGGTGTCTGGCTGATGCCGGGATACTCGAGGAAGGCGTCCCAACCCCCCAGGCGCTCGACCGAGCGGGTAGTGGTAAGGATGACGTCGGGCGCCGTCTCCACGATGCCCTCGGGGGTCATGGGGATGTAGGCGGGAAACCCCGGGTAGACATTGGTGCCACCCGCGAGCTCGATCATGGAGCCGGCCGCGGTGACGGCACCGGCCACCAGCATCGGTGCCTCCGGGGGTTGCAGGATGAACAGCACCCGCGGGGAGTCGGTGGCCTGGGCCACCAGCTCCTGGGCCACAGCGACGTCGGCATCGAGCTGCTCGATCAGGTCGGCCGCCTGGCTCTGGCGCTCGAAGATCTCACCCAACGTGGTGATGAGGTCGCGCGCCGCCTGCACGTCGTTGTTGTCCGGCAGCAGCAGGATGGGCACGCCGGCATCGCGCAGCTGCTGCACCACCTCTGGCGGACCGGTCTCCTCGTTGCCGATGATGAGGCTGGGGTCCTGTGCCAGCACCGGCTCCGCCGAGAGGAAGCGGTAGTAACCGAAGTTGGGCTTGTCGGTGAGCGCCTCGGGTGGGTAGAAGCTCGACGCGTCGACCGCGACCAGTTGGTCCTGCGCACCGAGGGCATAGGCGGTCTCGGTGAATACGCCACCGAGGGTGGCCACGCGCGAGGTGTCCTCGATAGCCACCGCGTTGCCGTCGACGTCGGTGACGGTCAGGGGCTTCTGGGCGAGGCTGCCGGCGGGCAGGAGCAGTAGGAGGCAGGCGATGACAAGCGCCGCTCTGGCGCGATGAGAGGTCAGCATGATCGGATTGTGCCCCGACGACTGGAACAGTGCTGCTTCGACGAGCGGTGCTGCCACGAACGGTGCTGCCACGAACGGTGCTGCGACCCGGTGGGCCGAGTTCTCAGCGCAGCAGCGCCCAGATGGCGATAGCGCCCCACAGGATGCTGGCGACGACCAGCACGAGCGTGAAGATGGGCTTCTGGGTCTTGTGGTGGAAGACGGCCCGGCCAGCCCAGGCGCCGATGACACCGCCGATGAGTGCCAGGCCGTGCAGGATCGCCTCTGGCATACGCCAGCCGCCCGCCTGTGCCTGCCGCTTGTCGATGCCGTACATCGCGAAGGCCGGCAGCGTCCAGCCGACGACCCAGGCGAGGAGCGGTGAGAGACCCAGCAGCCAAAGGGCCACGAACGCGATCGCACCGGCTGCGAGTGAGCCGAGGAGGGCCGGGCGGTTGCGCGGATCGATCATGCCGTCATGCTACGCGCTGCGGGCGATCGCCCATCGAACGTTGAGGCATGGACGCGCCCATCAGCAGGAGGACACCGCTCATGAAAGACGACAAGGACCAGGCATCGGGCGAAGCCCGGGACGCTGCCGAGTCCGGGACTGCTCGCATGCTGCAGGTGGTGCTCGAGCGGCTGGGCATGAATGCCGGCGTCCGTGCCGCATTCGGTGAGGCTGTCGAGAAGGATGGCCGCACCGTCATCCCCGTGGCGCAGTCGATCATCGGCACCGGCGCGGGCAGCGGCAGATCGGACGAAGCAGGGAGCGGTGAGGGAGCCGGTGGCGGTGCTCTGTCGCGCCCCATCGGCTACATCGAGATCACCGCTGAGAAGTCGGTCTTCGTCCCGCTCAAGCGGCCGTGGCAGGACCCCGGCCTGGTATTGGCCTATTCGGTCATGGCCCTGGTGGTGTTGCGAGCCGCGGTGCGCATCATCCGCGGCTAGCGACGGCGTCGACCGACGGCGGTCGCTCGCCCTCGTCGACCGCCGTGTCGCCCTCGCAGGAGAGTACCCTCGGCACTAGCCCGGTCGTGCGCGAGCCGCCATCGTCGTTCTACTACGCCCACAGCAACGGAGATCCCATGTGATGAAGGTCCTTGTGGCGGTGGCATCCAAGCACGGCGCCACCATGGAGATCGGCCAGGTCATCGAGGCCTCGTTGCATTCGAGCGGCCTCGAAGCGGACCTGAAGCGCATCGAGGACGTCACCGCCCTCAGCCCCTACGACGCGGTCGTGCTGGGCAGCGGCGTGTATGCCGGCCACTGGATGCGCTCGGCGCGGGAGTTCGTGGACATCCACGAGGGTGAACTCAAACGGCTCCGCGTATGGCTCTTCTCCAGCGGCCCTATCGGTGACCCGCCCAAGCCGCTCGAGAACCCCGCCGAGGTAGCGGGCGTGGTGAAGCGCATCGGCTCCAGGGGGCACCGGCTCTTCGCCGGCAAGATCGAAGGTTCCGACCTGGGGATCAGCGAGAAGGCGCTGGTGGCGCTCGTCCGGGCCCAGCTAGGCGACTTCCGGCCGTGGTCGGAGATCTCAAGCTGGGCGGAGTCCATCGCCGAGCAGTTGCAGGAGTCGGACGCCCCATCGTGAGTCTGGGGATCGATGAGGTCATGGCGGCTCTCGAGGCTGCGGGAAGCGATCAGACCCGCAAGGGTCCGCGATCTCCTCACCCGCTGGTTCCCGCTTCGGGAGATGGCGCTCGGTCGATCGCGATCCTCGTCGCTACGTTACCCACGCCACGGGTCATCGGGCGGACCTAGCGGGCCTGCTCCGTCGATCCACCCACCAGACGGGTGAAACGACCGAGCCTCCGTCGTTTCACCCAGCCAGCGGGTGACGCAGCGGAATGCGAGGCGCGCCCAGGCCATGTGCCGACGCTTGACCCGTGGGGCGGGTGGGACCTGGGGTCGGTCGTGGTCGGCTGCTCGGCTGCTCGGTCGGGCAGGTCGGGTTGGCGGCTCGGCTGCTCGGCTGACTTGGGCCCGGCGGGTCGGCTTGGCTGCTCGGCGGGGTCGGTCGGTCGGCCTACTCTGACTCCAGGGCCATGATCTTCCGGACCCGCGCGAGATGGCGACCACCCTCGAACCCAGTCGACAGGAATGCCTCCACACAACCGATGGCCAACTGCGCGCCCACGATGCGCGCCCCCATCGCGAGCATGTTGGCGTCGTTGTGTTGTCGCGAGAGTGCCGCGGTTACCGGTTCCGTGGCCTGGCAGCAGCGGATGCCGTCGATCTTGTTGGCCACGATCTGCTCGCCGGTGCCACTGCCGCCGAAGACGAGCCCGAAACGACAGTCGCCCGTCGCGACCGCCCGAGCCGCAGGCGCGACGTAGTCGGGATAGTCGACCGGGTCGGACGTGCTCACACCGAAGTCGACCACCTCGTAACCATGCTCAGCGAGCCAGTCCACTACCAGCTCCTTCAGGGGCAGGCCGGCGTGGTCGGTACCGACCGCGATGCGCATCACGCTTCCGCCTCGGCGCCGTTGGCCTCGCGCGTGCGATAGGACGCGGCGATGATCTGCACGATCTCATCGATGTCATCGCTGACCTGAAAGAGGTCCAGATCTGGCTCTGAGACGTTGCCCCGCGGGATCACCTGGGCACGAAGCCAGTCGATCAAGCCGGCCCAATAGCCGCTGTCGAACAGGATGATGGGGAAGTGGTCGATCTTCCCGGTCTGCACCAGGGTCAGAGACTCGAAGAGCTCGTCGAAGGTGCCGAAGCCACCGGGGAAGATGACGAAGGCCTGGGCGTACTTGACGAACATGGTCTTCCGGACGAAGAAGTAGCGGAAGTAGGCCGGCAGGTCCACGTAGGGGTTGAGGCCTGTTTCGTGAGGCAGGTCGATGGCCAGGCCGACCGAGACGCCATCGGCCTCCTTGGCGCCCTTGTTGGCGGCCGTCATGATTCCCGGTCCACCGCCGGTGATCACCGTGAAACCCTGCTCGGTCAGCCGTCGCGCGAGCATTTCGGCCTGCGCGTACATGGGGTCATCAGGCTTGGTTCGGGCGGAGCCGAAGATGCTCACGGCGGGGCCCAGGCGGGCCAGTGCGTCGAAGCCATCGATGAACTCGCCCATGATGCGTAGGGCGCGCCAGGCATCCGATTCGAGGAATGAGGGGTCGGCGAACGGCCGCTGCATCAGCAGCTTGCGGTCGTCCCCTTCCCGTGAACGGGGGTCTTTGGGTCTGTCAGTCACAGGCGCAGGATACGCGCGGATGCGTGATCAGGGCCGATCCCGCCATCGCCATGAGGGCCGATTCGGCCGTCGTCGTAGACTCGTCGACATGAACCATCCAGACACTCCCCCTGGTCTTGAGGTTGCCGTCGATCCCGTCTGCGGCATGCAGGTCGTCGTCAAGGACGCCCAGCTCACCGCAGAGCACGATGGCACCACCTACTACTTTTGCGCCAAGGGTTGCCGGCTCGACTTCGAGGAGGACCCTGACCGCTTCCTCGCACCGGACTACGAGCCATCGATGTAGTCCGTGAAGGATTCGCATGGTCCGGTGCACGATAAAGTGCTAGCGTCGCGGCGATCCGGTCGCTATAGTCCGTATCGGTAATCTCAGGAACGCTCTTCGTGGTCCCGTATCTCGCTCGAACGTCCCTGGTCACATCTAGGAACCTAGGAGGTTCGTTCGTTCGTGTACGAGGACAGGACTATCACCTGTGCCGACTGCGGTCAGGAGTTTACCTTCACCGCATCCGAGCAGGCGTTCTATGCGGAGAAGGGCTTCACCGACGCACCCAAGCGTTGCAAGACCTGCCGCCAGTCCCGAAAGGCTCAGCGCAACACCGGTGGTGGCTACGGCGATGACAGTTACAGCGGCGGCTACAGCAGTGGCGGCGGCGGTGGCGGTGGCGGTGGTGGCTACGGCGGAGGAGGTGGTGGTGGGTACGACCGTCCGCCCCGTCAGCTCTACGATGCCACCTGCGCCGATTGCGGCAAGGTCGCACAGGTGCCGTTCCAGCCCACCGGCAGCCGTCCGGTGTACTGCAACGACTGCTTCCGCGCTCGCCGCTAGGTAAGCCCGGCGACACGGGTCGCATCAACGCAACGCCATCGAGGCGCCTTCTCGCTGAGGGGCGCCTCTTGGTTTGCCTGTCGGGTTGCCTGCGCTCTCCACAGCCAGGTAAGTGTCGGTTAAGTCCCTGGCGACGGTCGCGTAAGGACCCGTCCCTAGCCTTGCTCCATCGATCCGCCACGCAGCGCAAGGGATGGACGGCATGGACTCAGCAGCAGCACTCGGCAACTCCTTCATGACACGGCTTGGAGGACGGGGGACCGTGCTCCTTGCAGCGTCGCTCGCGTTCACGGTCTTCCTTATCGCGGTCGTGGTGGCCGGTATCGTGCTGCCTGCCCAGGGGACGGTCGTGATGGCGCCCTTCCGCTGGTAGCGACCGGCATACGGCACGACCTGGCCGGTCAGGCGTTTCCGGCCTCTCGCCCCAAGCTCGTCTACGCTTCGGAGCGTGCAGAACGCCTCCATCTCACGAGCTCCGGTCGTGGTCGTCATCGTCTTCGCGGTGGTGGCGATCACGCTGGTGTTCATCGGCATGCAGCGTCCCGGCGAGCCGCCGCCTGCGGTGGAGATCACGCGGCCCGGCACGGCCGACGCTCCGCGAGATGTGACCGTCATCATGCGCGACTACCGCTTCGATCCCACGCCGGTCGTGCTGGTGCCTGGCGAGACCGTACGCTTCACGATCTTCAACGCCGGGCTGGAAGTGCACGACTTCGTCATCGGTGATGCCGAGGTGCAAAAGGTCTGGCACCAGGCTGATGCCGCCGCCACGCCGCCGAACCTGCTGGCCACCGCGCCGCCGGCCAGCGTGCCGCCTGGCACCGGCGGCTTGCGTGTGTTCCTCCGATCGGGCGAGCAGGCCACCGTCGACTACCACGTGCCCAGCGACGAATACCTGGCCATCCTCTGCCACATCCCCGGCCACATCGAGAAGGGCATGGTGGGTGCGGTCGATCTGCGAGACGTGACCATCTCCGCCTGAGCCGCGGAGTCGGCCGATTCTGGTCCATAGCGCACCCGCGGCACGGTCTGAATGCATCCACGGCATTTGGCACTCGTGGGTAAGATGGGTGAAGTTGACAAGCGACTGAACACCGGGGCTCGGGCCTCGGTGAGACACTGACCTACCGAGAGAACGAAGGAGTGCGTCAATGACCTACGTCATCGCAGAGCCCTGCGTCGACGTGATGGACCAGGCCTGCGTGGCCGTCTGCCCCGTGGACTGCATCCATTTCGAGGAGGGCGTCGATCGGACCCTGTTCATCGATCCCGACGAGTGCATCGACTGTGGCGCTTGTGAGCCCGAGTGCCCCACGGCGGCGATCTTTCCCGAGGACTCGGTGCCCAGTGACCAGGCTGGCTACACGGAGGTCAATGCCCTCTGGTTCAAGGACAAGGACGCCGCACGCGCCATGGTCAACGAGCTCAAGCCCGCCTGACCCTCTTCGGCCCCGGCCTCGGGGCCACGATCGATCCCGAGAACCCGCCTTTCTGAATTCCGGCCCCACGTTGAAGAGCGTGGGGCCTGCTCATGCCACTGCTACCGTGGTGAGCGGATGGCGCCGACGATCTGGCTGAGCGTGGGTCGCACCCCGTAGAGCAACACCGTGGCCCGGAAGATGCGTGCGGACGCCCAGGTGGCGAGGAGTGCGAACAGCGAGAGGCTGGTCAGGGAAGCTCCCACCAGCGGCCAGGGGATCGAATCCGAAAGGCCCAGCACCAGCAGCATGGATGTCGGCGCCGTGAGTGGGAACAGCGACAAGGCGTACACCAGCGGGGAGTTCAAGTCGGTCAGGAAGGCTGAGAACACGATGAAGGGCACGGCAGCGGCGAAGCCAAGGAAGCCCGAGTACTGCTGCGCTTCGCGGTTTCCCGGTGCCATGGCGCCAACGGCCGCGAAGATGGCGCCGAAGGCGATGTATCCCAGCACGAAGTAGGTCAGCGCCAGCACCAGCATGACCGGGTCGATCTCGATCGGGCCAAGGTCTGGGACCCGGCTCGACAGGAGCGGCACCGCCACGAGGGCAGTGGCCGCCCAGATCCCAACCTGCGTCAAACCGGCGCCACCCAGACCAAGGATCTTGCCCGCCATCAGCGGCGTGGCGGGCACCGAGCTGAGCACGATCTCCACGACGCGGTTCTCCTTCTCCTCGGTCACCGACTGCAGCAGGTAGCCGCTGGTCATGAAGATGCTGATCATGAAGATCGCCACGAAGATGAGCGGGACCATGAAGCCGGCGGCCGTATCGGTCATCGAGACCTCGTCGCCCTCCTCGGACACGGTCTTGATGGTGACGCCCTGCAGGATGCGCGCGGCGTCGTCGGGGGAGACTCCGGCTTTTCGCAGCAGCGCATCACGGATGACGTAGCGGATCAGCGCCTCGTTGCCGCTCTGTGCCTCCAGGCGAGAGATCGCGAGTCCGGATCCGCCCTCGACACGAGTGATCTCTCCGGCCCCTTCGAAACCCGCGGGGATCTGGTAGTACTCACTGATGGTGCCGTCACGGAGCCGCGCGGCGGCTTCCTGCTCGGATAGCGTGGTGAGGTTGACGGCGCCGGAGGCAGGGACGGTGAGGGCGACGTCCGAGTCGTTGACCACGACGATGGTGCCGCTGGCTGCCCCGTCGCTGCTGAAGCCGTCGGCCGAGAAGAACACCGAGATGCCCATGAGGAAGGCGATACCGAACGGCAGCAGCAGGGTGCCGAAGATGAAGCCGGGCCGGCGAACGGTACGGAGATACTCGCGCCGTGCCACCAGGCTGGTCAGCCGCAGGCGGCCGGTCTTGCCCGGCTGGCGCGGCGCACTCCCGAGCTGCCCCTGTGCACTCCCGAGCTGCCGCGGCGTGCTCATCGCACCGCCTCCGCGCGCGGGTCGCCGGCCACCGTGCGGATGAAGATCTCATCGAGGCTCGGTGCCTCCACGGCGAACTGCTCCACGTGTGCGCCACTGGCTGCCAGCTCGCGGAAGAGGTCCTGCGGTGAAGCGCCCTCAGCGATGAGGTAACGCATCCCGTCCGCGACGGCGCGGGCATCGGTGACACTGGCCAATCCCTCGGCCGAAGCTGGGATGTCCGGCCCGCTGACCTGCACAGCGCCATCGCTGAACGCCTCACGCACCCGGTCGACGGTCCCGTAGAGCAGTCGCACGCCCTTGTCGATGAGCAGGATGCGGTCGCAGAGGGTCTGCGCGTCTCCCATGTCATGGGTGCTCATGATCACCGCCGCCCCCCGGTCACGCTGCTTTCGCACGACGCCCTTGAGCATGTCCGCATTGACCGGATCCAGGCCCTGGAAGGGCTCGTCGATGATCAGCAAGTCGGGGTCGTTGAGGATGGTGGCGATGAGCTGAGCCTTCTGGTGCATGCCGCGGGACAGCTCGGCCGCCTTCTTCTGGGCGGCGTCAGCGAGCCCCATCTCTTCCAGCAAGTCCATGGCTCGCGCACGGGCGTTCGATCCCGACATCCCTCGCAGCGCGCCGAAATAGGTGAGTGTGTCGATGAGCTTCACGTCGCGATACAGACCGCGATCCTCTGGCAGGTAGCCCACGCGAGCCTGGTGCTCGACGCCGGGCGGGTTGCCGAAGACATCGATCTCACCTCGTGCCGGCCGCACGATGTCAAGGATCATGCGCATCGTGGTGGTCTTGCCCGAGCCGTTGGGCCCCAGGAAGCCAAGGACCTCTCCCGGCTGCACGTCGAATGAGAGGTCGACCACGACGTCCGTGTCGCCGTAGCGCATCCAGACGTGACGGACGTCGACCGCGGGCGATGCCATTTCCAGAGGCTACCGCATCGCCCGGCACGGCCGCACAGTCGGTGTCGCACAGTCGGCGCCGGACAGGTCGGCAGCAGCATGGGACGATTGGGCCGCCATGCGTATCGTCTCCCTCGTCCCCTCGGCCACCGAGATCGTCTATGCCCTCGGACTCGGCGAAGACCTGGTCGGTCGTAGTCACGCCTGCGACTACCCCGAGGACGTCGTCGACCGGCCCGTCGTGACGGTCGACGACCCCGCTGCTCCGGAGCGACACCTCGACGGGACGCTGCTGGCGGCCCTGGAGCCGGACCTGGTGCTGACCGACGGGTCGGAGGACGCGCCCCTCGTCGATTACGCGGAGGTCAGCGCCATCGTCGGCGGCCTTGAGCGCGACGTGACGCTGGTGGCACTGGCGCCCGAGACGATCGAGGGCATCCTCAACAGCATCTCCACGGTAGGCGCCTATACCGAGGCGGAGTACGAGGCGGTCGGCCTGGTCGAAATCCTGCGTGAGCGGCTTGCCGCCGTGGAGCGCGGCAGCGTTGGCCCTGACACGCGGCGCGTCGTCGTGCTCGAGGGACTGGACCCCCTGCTGGGTGCCGGCCGCTGGGTGCCGGAGATGGTCCGCCGGGCGGGCGACTGGGAGCTGCTGGGTCGCGAGCGCGAGCCATCGGTGGTCACGAGCTGGTCGCAACTGCGTGAGGTGGAGCCGGAAGTCCTCATCCTGGCGCTCCGCGATGCCGATGCGGCCGGGGCCGCCCGCGCGCTTGAGACGGCTGTGTTGCCGCAGTGGTTCGATGAGCTGGAGGCGGTGCGCGAGGGCGAGTTCTTCGCCGTCGATGGCCACGGCCTGTTCTCGCGCCCGGGTCCGCGTGTGATCGAGGGTGTCGCCGTGCTGGCCGAGCTGCTGGAGCCGGAGATCTTCGCCGGCGCCGGTCCGGTCGAGGCATGGCTGCCGCTGGCGCCGATGGGCGTGGCCGGCAAGCGCCTCACTGACGGCCTGGCCGGCTGACCCGCGCGATGGCCCCGCGACGCGCCTTCGACTGCCTTTGGTGTGGACAGCCCTGGGAGGTCCGCAGCGACGACGACCTGGAGGGTTGGGCACTCCTGTGTCCCGAATGCCTGGGTAGGGCCGATGACAACGGCTTCCTGCGGATGCGATTGCGCACGGCCTTGCGCGAGCGAGCGGCCGCAGCCCGGGAGGCGACCATCGTCCCGGCGGGAGATGGCACTGCCGCGGGAGATGGCACTGCCGCGGGAGATGGCACTGCCGCGGGAGATGGCACTCCAGCCGCGGTGGCCTCGGCTGCGGTGGCCTCGGCCGGCGGCTGGGAGGACTGGTATCTGCGCCGCGGCCGTTTCTCGCGCGGCCCCATCCACGACGGCCCTTGGTCGATGGAGCTGGAGCAGGTCACGCGGTGGCTCGATGGGGTCATATCGAGCGGCGTCATCGTCGAGCTTGGTGCCGGCATGGGTTGGTGGGCCGGCTTGCTCGCCGAGAAAGGCGAAACGTGGCTCTACGATGATGACGGCGCATCGCTGGAGGCGGCTCGCAAGCGCCTGGTTGCGCACGGGCTGTTGGCGCACCTGCATCTGCGTTCGCCACTCGCCGCGGCGGACAAGGCGGTCGACATCGTCTTTGCGGCGTACTTGCTGGGTGCCGTCGAGGGTGCCGATGCACTTGGTACCCGGCTGGCGGGGGCACGCTCCTGGCTGAAGCCCGGTGGCACATTCATCTTCGTCGAGGCCCAGGCCGGTCCGGCAGCCGCGCCGATCAGCGGCCCGACCGGCCCGCTCTGGCCGCGAGATCCGGAGTCGCTCCGTGGCGCCGTCCTTGCCTCCGGGTTCGCCTCGGTCGAGATCGGTGAGACACGCAACGCCTTCGTGTACGGACACGCGATCGCGGCGGCCTGATGGGTACCGACCAGGCCTAGACTCATCGCCATGGACGACCCTCGAACGCTCCTCGGCCCACTCGGGATCTGGGGCCATCTCACCGACTTGCCGGCATCGCAGCTGCGTCCGTTCGTGGCCCGCGCCGCAGCGCTCGGCTACAGCGCGCTGTGGGTCGGTGACGGGACCGCTCGCGATCCATTCGCGCAGCTGGCAGCGGTGGCCGAGGTCTCCGGCTCCATGCTCCTCGGAACGAGCATCGTCAACATCTTCGGTCGCGACCCGATGGCCGCGAAGATGGGGGCCATGACGTTGCATGAGCTCACGGGCGGCCGCTTCGCCCTGGGACTGGGCGTCTCGCATGTGCACCTGGTTCAGAAACTGCGCGGTCACGTCTATGAGAAGCCGCTCACGCAGATGCGCGAGTATCTCGCGGCCTACCAGCGGTTGCCCTATCGCGGGCCTGTCATCACCGGTATCGACGGGAAGTCGACCGAGCCACCCGTGCTGATCGCCGCACTCCGACGCCGCATGCTGGAGTTGGCGGCTTCCGAGACCGACGGGGCACTGCCGTTCTTCGTCAGCGCCGACCGGATCGCCTGGATGCGTGGCGTGCTCGATGACGCCGTGGCGCTCGCCCGGCCGCGGCCGCTGCTGGCGACCGCCCTGGCGGCGGTCGTGGAGCCAGACCCTGAGCTGGCGCGTGCCGCCGGCCGAGCATGGATGACGCCCTACTGTCGAGCTGAGAACTACCAGCACAGCCTCACCGAACAGGGCTTCGAGGCCCACGACTGGGAGCCACCGTATTCCGACCGTCTCGTGGACGCGCTGGTGGCCTGGGGCGATGCCCAGACGGTGCGCTCCCGCATCGCCGAGTACCACGCCGCCGGTGCCGATCATGTCGCGGTCATCCCGCTCGCCGCGGATGGCGCCACTGAGCAGCGACCGACGCTGGAGGCGTTGGCACCGGGCAGGTGACGCTCGCGCCGGCCAGGTGACGCCCGCATCGCCCCCCGTGCCACCTATACTCGCGAGCGTGTCAGCCTTGAATGGAACGACCATCGCCACCGTGGGAACGGGTGTCATGGCCGAATCGATGATCGCGGGCCTGCTGGCCGTCGATGGCTTCGAGGCCGGCCAGGTCATCGCCAGCGACCCTCGTGCCGAGCGCCGTGAAGAGGTCCAGGCCAAGCTGGCGATCGCCGTCACGGCTTCCAACACAGAGGCTGTCGAAGCCGCTCAGGTGGTGGTGCTGGCGATCAAGCCGCAGATGCTCGTCGAGGTCGGCCGCCAGATCGCGCCGGTGCTGCGCCCCGAGCAGCTGGTCATCTCCATCCTGGCCGGGCCCACCACCAAGGCGCTGCGGAACTCGCTGCGACACGAGGCCATCGTGCGTGCCATGCCCAACACGCCCGCACAACTGGGCAAGGGCATGACTGTCTGGTACGCCACGCCACAGGTGACCGAGCGGCAGCGCGAGCAGGCAGCGGCGCTGCTGCGGAGCCTGGGCAAGGAGATCCAGGTGGAGGACGAGAAGTACGTCTCCATGTCCACGGCCGTCAGCGGCACCGGGCCGGCCTATGTCTTCCTGGTCATGGAGGCGCTCATCGATGCTGCGGTGCACCTCGGCTTCCCGCGCCACATCGCGCACGACCTGGTGATCGAGACGCTGCTCGGCGCGACGCTGCTGGCGCAGGCCAGCGGAGACCACCCGGCCTACCTTCGCAACATGGTCACATCACCGGCCGGCACCTCTGCTGCCGCCATCGCGGCGATGGAGAAGGGCGGCTTGCGTACGGTATTGTCAGAGGCCGTCTTCGCCGCCTACCGACGCACCGAGGAGCTCGGTCGCGAGATCGAGGAAGCGACGGCCTCCGACGAGTAGGCCGACGCGGCCAAGGTGTCGCCGCGGAGGCACCACTGTGGAGGCACCACTGTGGAGGCACCACTGTGGAGGCACCACTGTGGAGGCACCACCGTCGAGGGTGATGTCCCCACCGACTCAAGTGGCCACGCTGGCCACCGAGAGGGGCGAAACGTCGGCTGATCGAGTCTGGTGGTGCATAAATCACGCCTATAATTGGCCATCCGAGTCGCCGGTGGCATCGAACAGCCCGGAATGCCGCCCTGCTTGGCTCGTTGAGTCACTGAGTGCATCAGTTTGCGGCTCGACCCGACGTGACCCGACGTCTGGATCCGGGCAAGACGCCAGGGAGCGGGGGTCCGACGTTACTCTGCCTCGTCGGGGTCGCCCAGAGGCGGGTCGAAGGTGGCCACCTCCCCGAGCGACTTGCGCCGCAGGTCGGGCACCGTGGCATCGGGTGCCGGATAGCCGACCGGGAAGAGCACGAACGGCCGCTCGTTGCGGGGCCGCTCCAGGACCTGGGTCAGGAACCCCATCGGGCTGGGAGTATGGGTCAGTGTGGCTAGGCCCATGTGGTGGATGGCGGCGATGAACATGCCCGCCGCGATGCCCACCGATTCGCGTGTGTAGTAGTGCTTGCGATGGCTGCCGTCGGGGAAGGTGCCATGGATCTGCTCGAACAGCACCACCAGCCACGGCGCAGTCTCCAGGTAGGGCTTGCGCCAGTCGGTTCCGAGCGGCGCCAAGGCATCCAGCCACTCCTCCGACATGCGGCTCTCATAGGCACGTCGCTCCTCCGCCTCAGCCGCCAGGCGGATGTGTCACTTGGTGCCTGGATCACTCACAGCCACGAAGGTCCAGGGCTGCTGATGCGTGCCACTCGGCGCTGTCGATGCCGTTTGGATGGCAAGCTCGATGAGTTGCCTCGGCACCGGATCAGGGCTGAACGAGCGCACCGATCGGCGGCCATCCGACTCGGCGAGGAACGCGGTCGACCGGGACTCCATCTCCTGGGGCGCCAGTCGAGCCGGCCGGTAGGGGATGCGGCGATCAGGATCGTGAGCCATCGCCGGACGATAGCAGCATGCCCCTCGGGCGCCGTGCCAGCGTGGTGCGGCTACACCTCACGCTTATAGCACCGCGCAGGAAGTCTGATGGGGACGATGACCCCCTGCCCCGGCTCCATCCGTGGCACACTCCGGCGGACGCAGCGGCTCCGGGGCAAGCTTGGGACTTGGATCCGTCCGGGCACCCATGGATCGCGCAACAGAAGGTGAGGATATGGCTCAGCAGACCGAGGGGGTCATGAGCGCCGATGAGATCGTAGCGCTCTCGAAGAAGCACACCATGTTCGAGTGGACAGCCCAGAATGCGGCCGACCCTATCCCGGTCGAGACGGCCAAAGGCTGCTACTTCTACTCGAGCGACGGCAAGCGTTATCTCGACTGGAACAGCCAGTTGATGTCCGTGAACATCGGCCACGGCGACCAGCGCGTCATCGATGCCATCGCGGCGCAGGCTCAGAAGCTGGCCTATGCCAACCCCTTCCTGGCACATGAGCCGCGCGCCCGCCTGGGGCAGAAGCTGGCCTCGCTCACGCCCGGCGACCTTGACGTGATGTTCTTCACCAACGGTGGTGCCGAAGCCAACGAAAATGCCATCAAGCTGGCTCGCCAGTTCACCGGCCGGCACAAGATCCTGGCCCGCTATCGGTCATACCACGGCGGTACGGGGCAGGTCATCACCGCCACTGGAGATCCGCGTCGCTGGCCCAGCGAGACTGGCGTGTCCGGCATCTACCGGGCGCCCGATCCGCACCGCTATGGACGCCGCGACCCCGAGCCGGTCGAGCAAGCCCTCGCCGATCTCGAGGAAGTGATCATGTTCGAGGGCGGCCAGAACATCGCCGGCTTCATCCTTGAGCCGGTGGTGGGTACCAACGGCATCCTCATCCCACCGGACGGCTACCTGCAGGGCGTGCGTGAGATCTGTGACAAGCACGGCATCATGATGATCGCCGACGAGGTCATGAGCGGCTTCGGCCGCACCGGTGAATGGTTCGCCGTGGATCATTGGGGCGTCGTGCCCGATGTCCTCACCATGGCCAAAGGCATGACCTCGTCGTACCTGCCCCTGGGTGCCGTGGCCATGCGCCAGAACATCGCCGACGGCTTCGCTGACAAGGTCTTCTCCGGCGGCTTGACCTACAACAGCCACCCCATGGGCTGTGCTACGGCCCTTGCCGTGATCGACGTCTACGAGCAGGACGGGCTCATCGAGCGCGCCAGGCGGATGGGCGACGTCATGCGCGGCCACATGGAACGACTCATGGGCAAGCACCCCAGCATCGGCGCGCATCGGAACATCGGCCTCTTCGGCATCCTTGAGCTGGTGCGCGACCGCCAGACCTACGAGCCGATGGCGCCCTACGGCGGCACGTCCGATGAGATGAAGGCGATCGGCAAGTACTTCCGGGACAACGGCCTCTTCACCTTCCTGCGTTTCAACACCATCCACTGCAACCCGCCGCTGACGATCAGCGAGGCGGAGATGGCTGAAGGCTTCGACATCATCGACGCCGCCCTTGACATCGCTGACGCGGGCGTGCGCTCCTAGCGCGCGAGGAGGCCAGGGAAGCCCGGGGTGGGTGAGCCATGAGGGACGAAGGTACCGAGCAGGGCAAGCCATGAGCGATGAGGGCACCGAGCAGGGCAAGCCATGAGCGATGAGGGCCCCGAGCAGGGCAAGCACACGAACCCTCCGCAGGATCGGACGGAGGCCGACGACGGCGGTCGTGTTCCCATGCCCTACCGCGCGATGGGCCCCAACACCTCCGCCTGGTCGCCCCGCGACGACGGCCTCGAACGGGCCGATGCCATCGAGGACACGCTGGATGTCGAAGGTGGCGCCGATGAGCTGGCCAAGCAGTCCAGCGGTGGCGTGGAGGCCCTGGTCGGTCGCTGGGACTCGCCCCTTGGCCGGCTGCTGCGCACGCTCCTCGCC